>JAXJVN010000048.1:0-20430 GCA_036308545.1 Eubacterium sp.
GCCGATCATGGAATCCATGGTATTGACGGATTTATAGAAAAAACCGCCGACGGCTCCAAACAGCATCAAATAAAGGAGCGGCGCTATGACTCCATCCGAGCAGTTCTCGGCAACGGTCTCGACAGCCGCTTTTGCTACGCCGGTTTCCGTCAGGTTCTGGGTATCGCGTCCTACGATCATGGAGACCGCTCTGCGTGCTGCAGGAAGATCTCCTTTTTCCAGTTCCTTTGCGACTTTCATGCTCTCATCCCGAAGAGACTTCAAAGCCACAATCTGGCAGCACCAGAAGGTCTCAAGGCAGAAGCCGATCGCATGGAGGACAGCTGCCGGCTCACTGCCGAAACTTGCGCCGGTCCAAAGTTCCGCGTGATACAGGAAAAAAAGAACTGCCCATGGAAGCAAGGTGCTGACCAGGATGACAAAAATTGCACAGAGGGTACCCCCTGCCCGTTCACCCTTCTTTGTCTTTGGCAAAGCACTGCGGAAAATTTTTTCGAAAAAATCGATATACTTCCCAATCAGCTGAACCGGATGGTACAGGCTGTGAGGGTCGCCCAGAACCTGATCCACAAGAAAGCCCAGAACAACAGGAAGTCCCAGGAAAGAAAGCTTATTCCACATGAAGCCCTCCCTTTGCGCAGGCAATCAGGAACGCTGCGGCAATACGGGGATTCGCGTAGAAATAGAGATGGGGAAATCCTGCATAAAGGGTATCCGTGCTGTGAATGCAGCGCCATTCCCTTCTTCCAAACGGCTTTTGCGCCAGATAAGCATCACCCGGATTTTCCGAATCATAATAATGGAATTCGTGGGTTCGGATGGGACCGACGTCCTGGCCGAAGATTTTTCCACCGGAAAGGGTTGCGTAGCCAAACCGTGTCAGATGACCGGTGTAGGATGCCGTACCGGGAATGATCCCTGTCATGGGATAGGGATCCCCTTCCATATTTTTCAGCGTCTCATGCAGATAGAGGAAACCGCCGCATTCCGCTATGGTCGGCAGACCTCCTTCAATAGCCCTGGCTATGGAAAAACGCATAGATTCATTATCAGAAAGAACTTTTGCGTCCAGCTCAGGATAGCCTCCGTTCAGGATGAGACCGTCCAGCCCCGGCGGCAGTTCCCTGTCATTCATAGGAGAAAATTCTACCAGCTCCGCTCCCAGTTCCCGCAGCAGGTCCAGATTGTCCTGGTAAAAAAAGCAGAAGGCTTCATCGTTGGCGACGCCGATTCTCAAACGGAAAGGCGACTCCCGGTCCGCAGAGGGATCCGCAGTTTCCTCGGAAGCCTTATCAGCTTCGGAACTATTTTCAGCAGAGGTTTTTCTTTTCTCTTCCTCCAGGGCACGGATCATGGGGTCCGAAGGAAGCTCGTCCGCAAGTTCAGGAGCTTCTCCGGCAAGCTTCAGCATCAGGTCAAGGTCAAAGGTTTCCCGGAAAATATCCGCCGTGCGGTCCAGCTTCCTGCGAAGGTCCTGAATTTCATTCGGCATGAGAAGACCCAGATGCCGGCTTTCCATACCGACGTCATCCATGACCGGCGCATAGCCTACGACCGGTATATGCAGATGTTCTTCTATCATCTGCTTCATTCTGGGATACATGCCTTTGGAGACGCGGTTGAGAATGATGCCCTTGATGCATGGCTTATCCTGGAAGTCCAGAAAGCCTTTGATCAGAGGAAGGATCGACCGGCTGACCCCTTTTGCGGGTACGATCAGGAAGACCGGCGTATCCGTTGCCGCTGCCAGATCGCTGGCACCGGCTTTAGAGCTATCGACGCCCATACCGTCGTAATAGCCCATGACCCCTTCGATCACCGCAAGATCGGCTTCTCTTGAATTTTTTTTCAAAAGATAACGCGTCATAACAGGATCCGTAAAGAATAGATCCAGGTTTCGGCTCTTCGTACCGAGGACGGTCGTATGGAACATGGGATCGATATAATCCGGACCGCACTTGAAAGAGACAGGATTTTTGCCCGACTTTTTCAGAAGAGTCAGAAGACCGCATGTTATCAATGTTTTACCGCTTCCGCTGGACGGAGCGGCAATCATAAATCTGTCTAGTTTCATGGCATTCTCCTGTAATTCTTCATTGTTTCAAACGCATGTCAGAAAAGAGCTCGTTCTGATCTATGGTTTATGCTCTTCACCAGGAAGATACCCCTTTTATTTTTTTTCAGCGCAGCCCGTGCAGGAAATGACATAGACCGGATTCTGGCCCATCATCATATTATAATTCGCGATTTTTTTCGACTTGGCAGCTGTAATGCTGACAATATCAACGTCTTCAAAAGGAAGCTTGTCCAGGGCATTCAAAGATTCGGTAACCGTCTCCAGAGTGATGCAGTTGATGACGACGCGGACCTTTGGATTTTTTGCCAGCAGAAGCTCCAGGATTGAGAAGAGATTTCCGCTGCTTCCGCCAATAAAGGCATGAGTCGGCACAGGCAGGTCCTTCAGGGCATCAGGAGCAAGTCCCGGAACGATCGTCACATTGTCTGCTGCAAACTTCTGCTTGTTCTTCTTCAGAAGTTCTACAGCAAGATCTTTTTTCTCAATGGCATAGACCTGGCCTTCGACAGCCTTGCAGGCCATTTCGATGGAAACGGAACCGCTTCCGGCGCCAATATCGTAAACAATGGAGTCCTTCTCCAGTCTCATTTTGCTGACGGAGACCTCGCGAACCTCTTCCTTTGTCATGGGAACTTTATCCCGGATAAATTCCTCGTCAGGGATTCCGTGCGTCACATAGCGTATCGGATGGGGATTGACCACAGTTACGACAGAAAGGGTCGTGGTCTTGTAATCCACAAAATCTTCCGGTTTCCCGGCTTTGATTTCTTCATCCTCATAACCCAGATTCTGGCCGGCATAAACTGTCAAGTCCGGAATCTGATAGTAGACCAGTTTCTTTGCCAGGTTCTGAACGCCGTCTGTCGTGCCCAATATGGCAAAAACCTTATGGTGGCTGTTGATTTCACCCACCAGGTTTGCATTCCTTCCATGGGCGCTTAAAATCTTCATATCATCCCAGGACATTTTGAGTTTTGCGGCAAAATAGACCACGGAAGAAATGCCGGGGTAGAACGTTACCGGGTCCTTCAGAGCGGCGGAAAGTTTCTTTGCCCCGCTGTAAAACCCTAAGTCACCGGACAGGAGGACTGCTGCTTTCCTGCATGCCTTCCTTTCCTCAAGGATATCTATAATCTCCGGGACCCGATATTCCGGATAGAACTCTGCTCTTTTCTCTGCCAGAGGCTTGGCGGCCTCCAGCATTCTTTTTGCTCCGATCAGAAGATCAGCGGTTTCAATATATTCTCTTGCCTGGCAGGTCATGGTTCCGCCTGTTCCGCCCATTCCGATTCCAATCAATGCAATCTGTCTGTCCATAAAATTTTCTCCAATCCGCCTGTCTGGATGACCTGCCTGTCCTTATAACATCTGTTCTTTGAGCAGGCAAATCGCTTCCTCAACCCCGATTCCTTCTTTATTGCCGGACGGTCTTCCAATCACGACCAGGCGGCAGCCGCATTTTCTAGCGGCGCTTTCTTTTTCCTCAAACCCTCCGGCAAGCCCGGTATCCTTTGTGACAAGATAAAGGGCTCCCGTCGTATGGATCAGGGCGATGTTCATCTCCTCAGAGAAAGGACCCTGCATGCATATGAGATGCCTGCCGGTAAATCCAAGGTCGGCGCATTCGCTGACCACTTTCGGAAGGGAAAGGACCCGTGCATAAAGCCGTTCCCTGTAATCCGGAACAGCGGTAAAAAATTTAAGCTCTTTGCTTCCTGTCGTCAGAAGAACGTTCCCTTTTGTCCCCGAAAGATATTGTGCTGCTTCTTCCGGAGAAGAAACGATCACGTCTTCCAGGTTCTGTTTATAAGTAGAGGAACGAAGCACTCTGAGGTAGGAAAGCCCGGTCCTTTTGCAGGCTTCTTTTATATTTTCTGTCACCAGGCTGGCATAAGGATGCGTTGCGTCAATTACCAGAGGAAAGCGAAGTTTCTTTTCTGCTTCAGAAGGCCCGGTATCAGAAGACCCGGCTTCAGAGGATCCGACTTCAGTAGGCCCGGCATCAGAAGACCCGGCTTCAGAGGATCCGACTTCAGAAGGCCCGGCATCAGAAGAAACGGTATCAGAAAATCGCTGTGCCATTTCTTCCGCATCCAGTCTCCCGTCCTCTACCTTTAGGCTTCCGCTTTCTTCAATCAGGCTTTTGCCATATTCCGTAGCCGTAAAGACAATCGTCTTCCGGGATGTGGTCCGGAGAAAGTCAGCGATCTGTCGTCCTTCTGAAGTTCCGGCGAACAGGAAAATATCAATATTTTTACCCGTTTCTTGTTTTGCCATAATCTTCCTCACAGCAGCTGCGATCTGATATTAAAGGCGTCCGCGCTTGACGTAGCCTCTTGGGGTTACCATATGACCGTTCATTTCCTTCGTCTCTTCGTTTCCGATGAAGACCGTGGTGAACATGTTGACCTCTGTTTCGCGGAGTTCCTTCAGCGTCATCAGCTTATAAGACTGACCTTCTCTTCCTATGTTTTCGACGATCCCGCAGACGGTTTCAGGCTTTTTTGATTCAAGGACGATATCGCAGGCTTTCTGAAGATAATCATGGCGCTTTTTGGAAGAGGGATTGTAGAGGCAGATTACAAAATCTGCTGCAGCGGCATTGCGAAGCCGCTTTTCTATTTTCTCCCACGGTGTCATGAGGTCCGATAAAGAGATCAGGCAGAAGTCGTGGATCAAAGGCGCTCCTAATACTGCCGCACCGCCGATTGCCGCTGTCACACCGGGAATAATAATCAGTTCAACATCCGGATAGTTTTTACCGACTTCGTACATTAAGCCGGACATGCCGTATACGCCTGCGTCTCCGGAGCAGATCATGGAAACGATCTGTCCTTTCTCTGCTTCTTCAAAGGCCAGGGCACACCGTTCCGCTTCCTTCGTCATAGGCGTAGACAGAAACTTCTTGCCCTCCAGGTGGTCTTTGACCAGGTCAATATAAACCGTATAGCCGACAATGACATCGCTCTTTTTGAGTGCCTCTGCGGCTTCAATCGTCATTTTATCCCAGGCACCGGGACCGATGCCGATTACATATAATTTTTTCATGTGTTCTTCTTTCTTCAATTTTAATCTTCAAAGTAGACCTTATAATTGGTCATGGCAACAGCCAGAGTAATGCCGTTCCGGCTGGTCTTGGATATGAGCAGATGGCGTCCTCCCGCACGGATGGCGCTTCGCTCGCAGACGTTGTCCACGCCGACCTTCTGCTCAACGAAATCGGAATGGGAGAACTTGCCGGGCACCGCTTTTAATTCTTCCGCGCTGTAAGTGCGGAATGGGAGTCCGTGCGTTCTGCAATAGGAAAGAATCCCCGGCTCATCCTTTTTCACATCGATGGAAGCAGCCATGCTTACGGCTTCCTGATAGAGACTGTAAGATTTCAGCGTCTGCTCCACAAACCGTTCTATCTGTTCTGCCGGCGTTCCTTTTTTGCAGCCGATCCCGAGGACCAGGCATTTGGGAATCAGCCAGAGGGTATGGTCAAAATAAGCTCTGGCATAGGAAGGACTGATATAAATACCCAGGGAAATCCCGTTCTCGATTTCTTCTCCGTGGTCCTCACGGGCCTGCATCAGTTTGTCCGACCAGTATATTCCCTCCGGCAGCCTGCCTTCCACCGGAAAACTGGTATAGAAGCCGACCGGTTCTCCGGAAAGGAGGGCGGCGGAAACTTCTTTGGCATAAGTCATATTGGATATGGAAATGCCGTTTTCCTTGGCATAGACGTCGACTGCAAACTTCTGGTTAATATCCGTAGCCGTGGTAATGACCGGCGTGCTGCCAAGATAGCCTGACATACCGGAAACGAGGCGGTTGGCGCCTCCGATGTGGCCGGACAGGAGGGAAATACAGAATTTTCCCTTTTCATCCAGGCAGATTACGGCAGGATCGGTCCTCTTGTCCCGCACAAAGGGAGCGATGATGCGCACGGCGATTCCGGTGGCGCCAATAAAAATAATGACGTCTGCCTCACGAAACTGCTCTTCTGCCCATGTCTTTACAGGCGCTGCAAGAGGAAGAATCCCATTGTCCCTGTCAGCGTCCGCGAACTTGCTTTTTACATACCAGGACATTTCCAGATCGCCCGGGTCTTCCGTTTTTTCAAAGTAGCTGCGGATTTGTTCCGCTAAACGTTCTCCTGACTGTGTGAAGCATATTCCGGCTATCTTCATTCGCTTTTCCTTTCTTCCGCAAAGCCTTTCATATTCATAGGGACGTCCGCCGGATCGGCATCCGTCCACTCCACGGTGCGCCCCGCAGGAAATCAGTGCTCTGCAGAACCGTCCCCTTCGCGGAATTCCGTAGTAAAGCCGGGATCGTAAAGCTTGGAACGTTCGTAATTGGTATGGGCTACCGCTTCTCCGATGATCATCAGCGCGGTCTTGGTGATCTTATTCTCCCTTGCTGTCTGTGCCAGGGTTCCGACCGTGCAGATAAACTTCTTTTCATCCGGCCAGGTTGCCTTATAAACGATCGCTGCAGGGGTATCCTCTGTGTAACCGCCTGCAATCAGCCTCTTTGAAAGCTCTTCCAGCATACCGGTAGAGAGAAAAACAACCATCGTCGCATGATGTGCCGCAAAGCTTTCGATGCTTTCTCTTTCCGGAACAGGGGTACGGCCTGCCATGCGCGTAATGATCACGCTCTGGGATACATCCGGCAGAGTATACTCCAGGTTCAGGGCAGATGCCGCACCGGAAAAAGCGCTGACGCCCGGCGTGTAGTCATAAGCAATTCCCTTTTTATCCAGAACGTCCATCTGCTCCCGGATTGCTCCGTACAGGCAGGGGTCTCCGGTATGAAGGCGTACCGTGGTCAGTCCTTTTTCCTCCGCGTCGAACATCACGTCCAGTACTTCCTCCAGGGTCATTTTTGCTGAATTGTAGACAGCGCAGCCTTCCTTCTTATAGTCCAGAAGGGCGGGATTTACCAGAGATCCTGCGTAGATGATCACGTCTGCCTCTTCAAGAAAATTTTTACCGCGAAGTGTAATCAGATCGGGTGCGCCGGATCCGGCGCCTACAAAATGTACCATGTCTTCAGTCTCCTTCTTCATGTTTTTTTGGCTTTTGCCCCTCTTGCATCCCCTTTCGTCCATCAGGAAAGGAAAGAAACAAAAGAAAAGCCAAAAAGTGATGTCCGCTCATTATTCCGATAAAAGGGGACGCCTTATCAGCCTTCCGGTATGCCATCCGGATACTTCTTCCGGAATTCTTCTCCTTCTTCCCGGAGTTTCCGGACAAGCTCGTCAACATGATCCGTTGCCGTAAGCTGACCGTAAACTGTGGAAAAAACGATAGCGCCCATCAGCATGCGTCCCTGGCATTTCTGATTGAGGTAAAACAAGATTTTCTGTCCCATGCTGTCCATTGCTTCCCGGAAATGATCAGGCTCTTCCTCCTTCAGGATCTTCAGTCCGTCTTCCGTCGTCAGGGTATCCAGGATCATCCGGCAGGTATCGGCCCTGCAGCCGGCCCGAAGAGCGGCCGCGGCAAGAAGTTCCGCCCTGCAGTCCGCCTGGTGGGAATGGGTATTCATGATTCCGCCCGAAACCTTTATGAACTTGCCGATATGGGATACAAAAAGGATGCCTTTCACCCCCAGCTCTTCCGCCATTTCAATGGTATCGCCTACGAAGTTGCTGCTCTTCATCTCGAAGGTACGGTCAAGGTCCGGCCTGCTCTTGGCAAAAGTTTCACCGTAATTGCCAGGCGTGATAAGAAGATAGGTTCCTCCATTTGCGTAGAGCATCTTCATCTCAGCCCGCATGCTGTTCAGAAGTGCCGTTTCGCTCATAGGCATAACAATTCCGCTCGTACCTAGGATTGAAATTCCGCCTTCAATCCCAAGACGGTGGTTAAATGTTTTTTTCGCAGCCTCGGCGCCGCCCGGTACCGTTATCAGGACAGAGAAGCCTCCCTCAAGCGCATACTCTTTCCGGATCCGGTCCAGTTCTTCTGTGATCATCCTGCGGGGCGTGGAATTAATAGCTGCATTGCCGACCGGCTGGTCTACGCCGGGTCTTGTCACCCGTCCGACGCCATATCCGCCGTCAATGCGGATTTGGTTTTCCGGTATCCTGCTGACCGTGGAATAGATCAGAAGTCCGTGGGTAGCGTCCATATCGTCTCCGCCATCTTTTCGGACCGCGCAGCTGACGCTTATGATCCGGGATGGATCCGCAGGATCATGCTTGATATGGATATCTTCGATAAGTAGGTGGAGAAGGATCCCTTTAGGGGTCTCAAGTGCTGTCTCTTCGATTACTTTTCCTGTCACCAGCATGATGGCAGCAGCTTTAGCGGCAGCTGTGGCAGACGACCCCGTCGTATAGCCCCAGCGGAGACGCTTATGATTCTGAATGGAAAAGCGGTCTTCCAGTCCGTTATGAAGCCTTCTTCGGTTTTCTTCTACTGCTTCTTTGGACTGCTGGCGCAGGGTCAGATAATCCGGCAGATCCTCCGTAATTCCGGCCGGATCCGCAGCAGGTTCTTTGGCTGCCGCAGTTTTTTCTTCATTTGTGTACAGTTCAATGTCGTGGTTTGTCATGCACCATGCTCTTTATATTTTTATTTCCGTCAGAGACAAAGAACCTGTCCGCCGGGGATCAGATTCTATCAGGAACAAAAGACCGGATCCGGTTCTCTCCTGTTTTCAGGTAAGTATCCAGGTCCGGATCGTCCGGGAAGAGATTATTAAAAAAGGCATACTCATCCAGGATTCCCTGGCCGTGCAGGACTTTATAAGCTCCGGCATCGCTGCCAAGAGCCATCTGCACACCGATTTTTCTGGCATAAAGGATATTCTCCTTTACTCCGCTTGCAATCTCCTTCAGGACCCGGTCCTCAAAGCGCCCGCATCCGATCAGGTTCTGAACAGTAACAGCCGTCGGTACCCATACCGTATCATGTTCTTTCAGACATGCAATGCTCTCGCGATTCTGAAAATTTCCATGCTCGATAGAATCCACCCCTGCTTCAGCAGCCTCAATGACAGCCTGTGCTCCGTTAGTATGGGACATAACCTTCAGCCCTTCATTATGTGCAATTTCTGTCATCCACCGGACATCTTCCGCATCAAGAGCGTTTCCGGTCACACCGTCAGGCGTCTGAAAATCCATAATTCCGGTCGTCATGAACTTGACAAAATCGCCGCCCTGGGCCTTTAAAATCCGGACAAGCTCCTGATATTCCTGCCTCGATTCAAAAGGTATCCCGACGACTCTCCCATAATGTCCCTTGCGAAACAGGGCAAAACCCGGCGTGATATAAGTAATCCCGTACTCAGGGGCAAGCTTTTTTGCAATTACGGAGGCTCCGAAATGGTCCCCGCCGTCCCGTATAAAGGTTATGCCTCTTTTCTGATATTCTTTCAGGTGGGCGCGGATCAGGGGAATATTTGGTGCCGTCTTATGTGCTTCTACAGCAGCATGGTAATCAGACCCGTTCATGAAAATGTGAGCGTGGCATTCTCCCGGTACAAACGGCGCATGAAGCTCCATCAGGCTTTCTTCCGCCTTTGATTTTTTATCGACCGGCAGGTAAACCGGACCGGAGCTGCCGTCTTCCCCGCGCGTAACCTTGAAATCCACAAACAGAGATTTTCTACCCCCTGAAAGGAACTGCTCCGCATCGCAGCGTATGACATATCCTTCGCCATTCTCCACATGCCAGCTGTAATAGTCCCTTTCCGGAAAGCCAAATGCCGCAAGAAGGCTCATAATCGTTCCGCCGTGACAGACAACGGCGACATTCTGATAATTGTGTTCCAGAATGGTCCGGAAAATCTGTTCAAAGCCCCGGATGGTGCGCGCCGTAAAAGCTTCTACGGTCTCGCCTCCCGGAAAACCGCTCATGCCGCCGGAATCCAGCCAGGTCTGATAGACAGGATTTCCGGAAAGCTCCTGATAATTTTTATTTTCGAAATCGCCGAAATCACATTCCCTCAAATTCTTAACAAGCAGCAGCGCCTGACCGGGGAAAAGGACCTGAGCGGTCATCATGCAGCGCTTCATGGGGCTGGAAAAAACAGCATCGACCGGTTCAAAAGAACAGGACTTAAGCCTGGCTGTTTCAGATTCCAGGAGTGCTTCGTCCGTCGTTCCGATATAGCGCCCTTCCGTATTTCCGCGTGTCTGTCCGTGGCGGATCAGAATAAGTTTCTGCATTTTTACTTTGTTCCTTTTTTCGGGGCTTTCTTAATGACTGTGCCGACCCCGCATATGACGCGATGGACTTCATCCGCTCTGGAAGCAAGATAAGTACAGACGCTGCCTACAGTTTCGCGGTACTCCCGGTCAAAGGCGTCCGCGGGTACAACGCCATAGCCGATCTCATTGGCTATGATGACGACACCGGGATTGCGGTCGGCAAGCTCTTTGGCATGCGCCATGACATCTTTGCCCTCCTTTACTTCCCTGCGGATAAAATCCTGGAAATGGGAAACAGCCCTGGCCTGGAGCAGGTCCTCCATAGTAGCGCTGCCGCCCTCCACGAAATCATTATCGGAAAGATGAAAGGCTTCTGCACAGTAATCTTTTTTTCCCTGAAATGCGCCTCCGATTACTAAAATCATACAATGACCTCATTCTCTCTAAATGAATCTGTTTAAGGTAATCCCGGCAACGACAGCCAGGAGCATAAGAAGTTCTGTAACGGTGACGAAAAAACCGGCCAGATCTCCGGTCATGCCGCCAAAGTATTTCATGCAAAGATGATGGTAGGAAGCAAAGCCAATCAGTGAAGCAATGATGACCAGGATTCCGGTTAAGGGATCCAGAAGGACTGCAAGAAAAAACAGGACTGCAAGATAGAGATACATGCAGATCCGAACCCGTAGCTTGCTCGCATTCTCACTGAATGCCGCAGCGGTCCCTTTGGGATTTGCACTCTTAAAGGTAACCACGGAGAGACCGGAAAAACTGCGTGAAATGACGAACGTTAAGGCATATATCCAAAGGATCCTGATGGAAACGTTCTTCTCATAGAATTCTCCTGCAGCACCGAAGTCCAGCAGAAACCAGGAAATTCCGGAAATGATAGCGAAGGCGCCCGTATGGGAATCTTTCAGAATGCGGAGCCTGTCTTCCCGTTCTCTCCAGGAGCTCATGGCATCGGACGTGTCCAGAAAGCCGTCGAAATGAATGCCGCCGGTCACAAGAATCGGAATCAGGACTGCAGCTGCCGGACCCAAAAGCCTGCCGAAGCCTAAGAGGCGGCAGAGAAAGTACCATAAACCCTCCAGCAGCCCGATCACAAGGCCGATGACCGGAAAGAAGCACATGGAATAGCGCATATTCTTCTCTTCCCAGTCCGCACGCGGCATGGGAATCTTGGAGTACATAGCGAAGGCTACGAGAAAACTATTCCACAGCGTCTTCATGAATCCACCTTCTTGATGGCAATCGGGATTCCATAAACGACTTCCGTCACCTGGTCAGCCCATCTGGCAAGCTCCTGGTTGATTGAGCCAAGGAACTGCATGTAGACCCGGGTCGTCTGGCTGTATTCCACGCCGCTGGAAAAAATCTCATTTGTGACAACGACGACATTTTTCGCAGTCTTGATCAGGTGGTCCATTCCTAAAAGGACTGCTTCCACGGTATGGATTCCCCCCAGTTCTGACGTAAACATTTCATTTGCCACAAGATTTGACATACAGTCCAGGAGGACCGTTGAATCTTCCGGTACGTCTGCACGCAGAAGGCCGGTATAGCATTCAATCGTCCGGAAGTTCATGTCTTCTCTTCTCTTCCGGTGCTTCTCGATTCTTCTGATATTTTCCGGATCATTTCCCGGTCTCATGGTCGCAATATAAATGCGGTTTTCGTTTTCGCCGAAGGTTAAAATCTGCTGTTCCGCGAAAGAAGATTTACCGCTTGCGGAACCGCCGGTTACTAGATGAAACAATTCAATCTCCCATGCAGTGAAAATGAAGGCTTCTGTCCCCAATAAACAGTCCTTCCTTTTTCACCGGCGCAGTTAGTTCAGGTGGTTATAAGCTTCCATATATGCATCTTTCAAAGATGTTAGTTCAGGTGGGTGTACGCTTCAATATCGTCGTCTTCAAAGGTAGACATTTTCGTATAAACCTCTTCCGCCATATCCAGAAGCGGGAAGAGCATGACTGCTCCGGTTCCTTCCCCCAGGCACATATCACAGGTCAGGAACTGTTCTTTTCCAAGAGCATCCAGAAGAAGATGAGCAGCAGGTTCTTTTGATACGTGGCTGGCAATCATATAATCCTTTGCCTGAGGACAGATCCTGGCTGCGATCAGAGCCGCCGTACAGGAAATAAAACCGTCCATAACAACCGGCATGCCAAGTGCAGCGCCGCCCAGGAACACGCCTGCCATACCGGCTATATCCAGCCCGCCGACCTTGGAAAGCACATCCAGAGCATCGTCCGGATCCGGCTGATTGACCGCAATCGCTTTTTTAATGGCGCTGATCTTGCGCTGAAGGCCTTCCGTGGAAAGTCCGGCACCTCTTCCGGTCATCGTTTCGACCGGCTGATTCAATAAAACGGTGCAGATGGCGCTGGAAGTCGTGGTATTGCCGATACCCATTTCACCGGTAGCCAGGACACGGAAGCCCTGTACTTTCTTTTCCTGCGCGACCTGAATACCGACTTCCAGTGCGCGGACAGCTTCCTGTCTGGTCATGGCCGGTCTCTTGGTCATGTTCTTTGTCCCATAGGCCACCTTCATATTTCGTACCCTGGTATCACGGTAAATGCCGATATCAATGGGACAGATTTCCGCATTACTGTACCTGCAGAGTATGCCCGCAGTCGCCTTTTCTGACAGAAAGTTCTCAGCTACCTGAGCTGTAACCTCCTGGCCGGTCTGCGTAACGCCTTCCTCTACAACGCCGTTATCAGCGCACATAGTAATGAGTGCTTTTTTCTTCAGATCAACGCGGTCCGTTCTCTGAATACCGGCTGCCTGTACGATCACGTCTTCCAGCTTGCCAAGGCTGTGCAGCGGATGGGCGATCGCGTCCCAGCGATCCGCTGCCTTTTTCATGGCCTCCCGGTCAAGGGGCACGATCCGGTCAAGCGTCTCTTTCAAAGTCATTGCTTCCGAAGCTTTCATTTCATTTCCTCACATTATCAGCCCTCACGCTTTTGCACCTGTCTGCCCGCCTAGGCTTAAGAGGCAGCTTTGACGTGAGCTGCGTACGAGCGGATTCAAAACGCCCGTAAAGTGTTTTTTCAATCTTACGCGAGTCCCAGCATATCCTTAACGGTCTGTTCCATCTCGCTGACTTCCGCCACGGTTTTATGACGGACCGGAGCACTCTTTATATCTTCAATGGCCGCCGGGACCGCGACGCCGCTGACCTCATGCAGGGTATCGAACTGTTCCAGATCTGTCTGGGAATCATATTTGGGATCAATTGCCTTCAATACGTTCCGGGCGAATTTATAGGGGCTGGCTGTCGAGGCAATCACCGTTACGCGGTCGTCTCCTGTTGCTTTTACATAATCGTCCTTTACCGATGCAGCAACGGAGGTATGCGGGTCAATGACGTAATGATCGTTCTCATAAATCTTCTTGATCGTTGCAAAAACTTCTTCTTCAGGTGCAAATCCGCCGTAGAAGTCTGCAAATCCTGCTCTCATGTTATCCGTGATCTCATATTTTCCGCCGGAAGACAGTTTTTTCATGAGGTCAGCCGTCTTCTCTGCGTTCCTTCCTGCAGCCAGGTAGACCAGGCGTTCCAGATTGCTGGATACCAGGATATCCATGGACGGGCTGGACGTCAGGATGAAGGGACGGTTCTTGTCATAAGTGCCGGTCCGGAAAAAGTCAAACAAAACCTTGTTCTCATTAGAAGCGCAGATCAGCTTATGGAAGGGAAGTCCTATCTGCTTTGCATAATAAGCAGCCAGGATGTTGCCGAAGTTTCCGGTCGGAACAGTTACGTTGATCTCGTCCCCGGCTTTAATGATTCCCTGACGAATCAGAGAAACATAAGCATAAACATAATAAGCTGTCTGCGGAATCAGGCGCCCGATATTAATGGAATTGGCAGAGCTGAATACAAAACCGTGTTCTTTCATTTCAGCCGCAAGAGCCCGGTCATTGAACATGTTCTTGACACCGGTCTGGGCATCGTCGAAATTGCCTTTAATCGCAACGACATGTGTATTCTCACCTCGCTGAGTAACCATCTGCCGTTTCTGAACAGGGCTTACGCCGTCTCTGGGGTAGAAAACGATAATTTCCGTTCCTGGAACGTCAGCAAATCCGGCCATAGCAGCTTTGCCGGTGTCGCCGGACGTAGCTGTAAGAATGACAATCTTTTCCGATATGTGATTTTTCTTTGCAGCAGCCGTCATCAGATGAGGAAGGATGGACAGGGCCATATCCTTGAAAGCGATGGTCGCTCCATGGAAGAGTTCCAGGAAATAAGATCCGTCCGCCTTATGAAGAGGCGCGATTTCCGGCGTATCGAACTTGTCATCATAGGCACCGTCAATGCAGGCCTTCAGTTCCTCTTCCGTATAATCGGTCAAAAAAAGGCTCATTACCTCATAGGCGACCTGACGGTAATTCATGTCCTTGAGTTTGTCAAAAGATACATCCAGCTTGGGAAAATGGTCCGGAACGTACAGTCCGCCGTCGCCGGCAAGTCCGTTCAGGACTGCTCTGGAAGCGGTAACGCCCTTCTCTGCTCCGCGGGTACTTTCATAAAGGATCTGTTCCATCTTTCTGACATCCTTTCTTAAAAAATGTTTTTGCCCGGTATTCCGGTTCATAAACTAAATTTCTTTTTCGTATTTCACTGCTATCATAAAATACAATTTCAAATTATATCATATAGCGTGATTTTTTTAAATCATTGTAAAATTCAGCGAAACAAGATTGAAAACTTACCGGCAAAAAGTTTCAGGTTTCAAAAACGACTGATAGGGTCATTTCAAACATACAAAAACTATTCTAAAAAATAACATGGAAAAATATTCTGCCGTCTTTCCAGGAAACAGAAATCTTCCCTTTGCAGGTCGTCACCAGATTTTCCGCCATAGAAAGGCCGATGCCGAATCCCTTCTTTTTATTATTGTGGGAACTGTCCTGACGGTAAAAACGATCGAAAAAGCGGCTGTAATCCACGTTTTTTCCTTCCGCATAGTCGTTTGAAACGGTCAGGCACGCTTCCTTCCTACCGCGTACATTCTTCTTCTCTTCCAGCTCGATGCGGATCATGCCTTTTTCATCACAGTACTTGGAAGCATTGTCCAGAAGAATGTTAACAACTTCCTCAAGCATATTGGGATCCGCGGTCACATGGATATTTTCCTGCAGCCGTGTTTCGAATGTTTTTTCACCCTGCTCGATCACCGGACGATAAGAATCTGCAGCCTCCCTGGTGCATGCTGAAAAGTCCACATCCGTCAGAGCCGCCTGTGTCTGTTCATCTGAACGGGCAAGCGCGATCAGGCTCTGGACCAGTTTCGTCAGGCGTCTGACCTGAGTCCGTATGCTTGTCGTCCATTCGTTTTCGCCGTTCAGCATTTCGAGAACTTCTGCGTTGGCAGAGATTACGGCAAGCGGCGTCTTCAATTCATGGCCGGCGTTAGTGATGAACTGTTTCTGCCGTTCCATGTTATCAAACATCGGTTTCAGAATCCGTTTAGACAGGAAAGCAAGAAGCAGCCCGTAAACAATGAGAACTGTTACAGAGAAAAAAATCGCCATATTCTGGGAGTGAATGAGCCTGTTTTCCTCCTGTGTGCAGTCCAGAAAAACAATCAGGAAGGACCCGTCCTCTTCTTCCTTCATTTTGTAGCTGTAATAAGAACCATTGTTGTAGATGTGGCCTTTTTTTCTCAGCTTATCCAGGTCCTTTTCCACCATGCGGCTGGAATCCTCAAAGGAAACCGATGCAATATGCTGGAAATTGACCGGTTCTATACTGCCGTCCGTACCAAGCCGGACGGAAAAGTAGCGCAGCTGATAGCGGGACTCGACCGTCAGTTCAAGATCGTCATAAGAGACCGATCTTTTCCCGGAATTAAAGATAGCAAAATGAATGCCAAAGAGAGTAAATCCGCTGTCCGGCTTTGCATCAGATGAAGTTCCGCTGACATACGAGCTTCCCCGGCTTCCGCTGCCTGAAGCGACTGCGCTTTCTGTACTATCCTCTTCTTCGTCCTCCGGTTCATCCGGCATGGTCCCGTCATTTTCCAGGATATAATCCAGAATATCATTTTCCCTCTGGACTTCCGCAAAATGATTTCCCAGGTTCAACGGCAGGATAATGCTGGTCATAAGGATCAGGATTGCCAGGATTGCGACAAATATAAATCTCTTCTGTAATTTCTTTTCCAAGATAAAACCTCGTCTCTCATTCCTTGGTAAGTGCGAAGCTTCCGCCTTTATCTCCTGCAATGGTCACGTCCGCATTGATTGCTTTGAGTTTTTGTCTCAGGTAGGAAATGTAGACCCAGACGACTCCCTCGCCGCTCTCGGGATCGTCCTTCCATATTTTCTGAAAAATCTGCTGCGTGGTAAATTCTTTGCCGGGACTGAGCAGGAAAAGCTCCATCAGAGCGGATTCCTGCTTTGACAGGCGGATGGAATTCTCGCTTTTTATTTCCTGCTCTACCGTATTGAGTTCGACAGACCCATAGTTCAGAACCTTGGGAGTAAAAGAACTGCTGCGGCGGACCATGGACCGGATTCTGGCAAGCAGTTCCTTCATGGCGAATGGTTTGGTCAGGTAATCGTCTGCTCCTGCATCCAGTCCGCCGATCCTGTCGTCAATCTCAGATTTTGCTGTCAGCATGATCACCGGCGTCACATCACCGCCAGCACGGATTTTTGTCAGGGCTTCAATCCCATCCATACGCGGCATCATGATATCCATGACCATGCAGTCATAAGTATTCTGTGCGGCAGCTTCTACTGCCTCAACACCGTCAAATGCCTGTGTCACTTCATAGCCTTCGTGCTTTAAAATTGCGGTTATTGCCCGCGACATATCCACTTCATCTTCAGCAAGTAATATATTCATAGAAAAAATCTCCTTTGCCGGCATGTTTTCTTTCGCTTTTCAATCTCGTATAATTATAAATCGAACAGGCGGGCTTTGAAAGTCAAAGCCCGCCTGTTTCACAAGGTTTTCACATAGTGAACGGAAAATCTGCTGCCTTTAGAAAATTGATCTCCGTTTTCTAAAAAGTGCTGTCAATCTTCGTCATGTATCAAATGCCTTATTGTCTGCATGGAAACGTCACAGGAAGCCAGTTCATCCGCCGCGCGCTTCAGTTCGCTGACGATCAGTTTCTCATTCTTAATCGCGTGTTTATACTTGAGCTGATGTTCCAGACTGGCCCAGGAATCCATGGCAATGGTCCGAAGCTGGATCTCCGCGTAATAGGTGCCGGGATTCCTGCCAAGAACGTCCTCGTAGGGAACCTTCATTTCCAGAATCAGATGATAGCTGCGATAGCCATTTGGCTTGACATGCGTAATATAGTCCTTCTCCTCAAGGATGGAGACTCCGGGAAATGCACGGATTTTCTCAATGCAGGTATAGATATCTTCTATGAAACCGGTCACAATGCGAAGACCTATGGCATCCTTAATATCCGTAAGCGCGCTTTTCGAAGAAACGGGAAGTCCCTTACGGCTGCACTTCTCCCGCA
Organism: Eubacterium sp.; assembly: GCA_036308545.1. Classification (GTDB taxonomy): domain Bacteria; phylum Bacillota; class Clostridia; order Lachnospirales; family Lachnospiraceae; genus Bilifractor. The sequence goes on from JAXJVN010000048.1 coordinate 17,738, forward strand.
TACTGCCATCGTCCTTAATCCGATAGATCAGATGTTCGTAAAGCGGCTCGCCGGTTTCCGCCTTTGTTTCCTGATTTATTGCTTCTATCATGGAAACCAGGTCCGTCATAACCTTTTCGAGAGTATCTCTATAATTTCCGTAAATTGATTCTGACATTTTTATCAATCACTTCTTGGCTTTCTTGCGCTTCAAAGCAGCCAGCTGCTGCTGCATCTTTTTTGCGGTTGCGTCTTTGCTGTCTTTATTTTTCTTACCCATTTTACTCATCGAACAAAACCTCTTTCTTAATCAGCAGGATATGCAGGGCATTCCTTTTCCAAATTATATGATACCAGTGCCAAAAGTCATCACACGCGGCAAGCTTGCTTGCCGGTGGGTGAATGACTTATTGGCACGCCCCAATATGAGGAAGAAGTGGGGCGCTGGTGTCCGGTGGACACCGCTTAGCGCCGACCGAGCGAAGCGAGAACGGGGCCCCACGGATTCCGAATATTAGGGCAGATTGTGGGAGCGCGAAGCGCGGAGCAATCTGGTATCATACTTTTGGCACATCCATCATTATACGAAAAATATACAAGTGAAATGATAAAGCTTTCCTTGAAAAATAGCAAGCCGCACCGCTGCTCAAAAATTCAAGCTTTTTCATTTAATTCCTATGTAATATATAGGATTATTCTGGAATTGCCCTCTTTTCTTTTTGTAAAAAAAAGCTTAGAATGGTCAACAGCAGCAAGATAACTTTCCTTTGGAAAGGAGTATATTACAATGAAAAGAATCGTAACGATCCAGGACATTTCCTGTGTTGGAAAATGTTCGATTACAGCAGCGCTTCCGGTCATCTCAGCTATGGGAGTTGAAACCGCTATTCTGCCTACTGCTGTTCTGTCTACACATACACAGTTCCAGGGCTTCACCTGCAAAGATCTTCAGGACCAGATTGAGCCCATTTCCGCACATTGGAAGAAAGAGCACTTTCATTTTGACGCCATCTACACCGGCTATCTGGCCTCTGCAGAACAGATTGAACTTGTAAAAAAGTTTTTCGAAGATTTTGACGACGGCGATACGCTCCGCTTTGTCGATCCGGCCATGGCTGATAACGGCGTTATGTACCCTGCTTTTGACGATATTGAATTCCCGAAGGCAATGGCTTCCCTCTGCGGAATTGCCGACGTAATCGTACCGAATCTTACCGAAGCCTGCTACATGACCGGTGCTGAGTATAAAACGGAATACGACGAAGCTTACATCAAAGACGTCCTTCAGAAACTGGCTAAGCTTGGCACCAGAAAATTTGTCGTGCTGACCGGCGTCACACCGGATAAGGGAATGACCGGCGTATCCGGACTCAATGTAGAGACCGGAGAATTCTTCGGCTTCTCCCATGAAAAAGTAGACGCATCCTTCCATGGGACCGGTGATGTCTTCGCCAGCGCGACCGTAGGAGGACTGATGAACGGCAAGAGCCTGGAAGAAGCCCTAAAGATTGCGGCAGATTTCACGGTTGCCTCCATCAAAGAAACGCTTGCTAACGACCCGGAGAAAACCTACGGTGTCGATTTCGAAGCCCAGTTCCCCTGCCTTCTGAAGCTTCTTGGCAAGGTTTAAAAAAAATTAAAAATACAATTGGAAGCCCTCCCGGTATGATTTTTCTCCAGGAGGGTTTCCTTCATTCGAAAGAATCCTGATAGATGTCATGATCCGAATCATTTTTTCATGGGAAAGAGAAAGAAATGGAAAATACAAACACAGAAGAACTTGAGGTAAATGAACTTACGCCTGAAGTAATCATAGAAAATTTAAAAGAGTGCCGTAAGAATATTGAAGAGGCCTGTGCCAGGACCGGAAGAAATCCGGACGGCGTTACCCTTCTGGCTGTCTCAAAAACGAAGCCGGTCCGTGATATCAAGGCGGCCATGGAAGCCGGCCAGAACTGCTTCGGTGAAAACTACGTCCAGGAAATCCGTTCAAAATATGAAGAGCTTGGGGATTCCTGTGAGTGGCACATGATCGGCCATCTTCAGAAGAACAAAGTAAAATACATCATCGACAAGGTAAAACTGATCCATTCCGTCGATACCGTTGATCTTGCCGGACAGATTGAAAAAGAAGCAGCGAAGCATAACCTTACGATAGATATTCTTCTTGAGGTCAATATTGCCGGTGAAGAATCCAAATGGGGCTTTACTGCAGAAGAAACCATCCCTGCAGCCCGTAAGATCAGTGAACTGCCCCACGTTCATATCCGCGGCCTGATGACTTCTGCTCCCTATACAGAGAATGCCGAATCAAACCGCGTCCACTTCCGCAATCTGAAAAACCTGTTTGATCAAATGGGGCAGGCCGGGATTCCAAATGTCAATGCCGATATCCTTTCCATGGGCATGACCGCAGACTATAAGGTTGCCGTCGAAGAAGGCGCTACTATCTGCCGTGTCGGAACTGCAATCTTCGGTGCCAGAAATTACGCGAAATAAAAACGTCGCTGGTATAAAAATCATTGCAGGTGCAAACTTATTGCAGGTATAAAAAAGCACTTCTGAACAGATAACTTTCAAATGTTATCGTTCGGAAGTGCTTTTTTTACGCGAGCAGTGAGCCGAACGGGTATGCTCGCATACCCACTCGGCGCTTCTGGTCTCCGGTGGAGACCGTTTAGAAGCGACCGAGCGAAGCGAGACCGCCGCGATAA
>JAXJVN010000049.1:0-32594 GCA_036308545.1 Eubacterium sp.
GAGACCGCCGCGATAACGAGTGAAACCCGCGAAGCGCGTTTCATCTCGTTGTCTGACCACTGCGATATCTAGCATTGCCGTAATAACTTAGCACGTTTTGCAGCAATTGAGACCGGCGGGACATTTTGTGTGAAGATCTAAGTTGATGTGTGAAGGCCTAAGTTAATGTGTGAAGGCCTAAGTTAATGTGTGAAGGTCTAAGTTAGTGTGTGCGGGTGTGGATTTTATCTGTGAAGGTATAAGATGATCCATAAAAAATCAGGCCTTATATTTCGCGACTAATTCTTCCAGTTCAGAAGTATGGTCGGGATACCAGGCTTTGAAGGTGGAATTATCATTTTGAACCATGTGACCGAGTTCAATCAGAAAGTCCGGAATACGGGAAGCAAGGATGGCATCCTTGCTGCTGGTTAGATTTTCTTTTCCAAGAGCTCCGCTGCCGCCGTAAGTAAAGAAGAAAGCATCCTGGGGATTGCCCTCTGCGTCTTTCTTCCTGCCGCCTCTCCAGCCGATTGTTCCGATGGGCTGGTCGCCGCAGGAGGAGATGCAGCCTGAGATATGCATACGCGGAAGAACACCCGGGGCAAAATTTTCTTTTTTAACAGCTTCGATGCAGGAACGCAGGAGCGCCTGGGAATCAGCTACACCGATATCGCATCTTCTTCTGCCGACACAGGCTACGGATCCTTCGAAACGGTTAGAAGCGCCATCCGCAAAGAGGGGAAGAAGCTGTTTTGCTTCTTCCGCATTGCAGTTAATGACACAGAAACCGCCGTGATTGGTCAGACGGATTTCAACCTGGTCCCAGTCATGGATCAGGTCATAGACTTCTGAGATTTTTTTGAGAGAAATATATCCGCCATAGGGGTGGTAAGCAACCGCATAGAGACCTTTCTCTTTCTGGGTATGAATGTGGTAATCCCCCGCCAGGTCCGAAGGAAGTTCGCCGATGCCTTTTTTGGTATAGACAATCGGAATCGGGTGGATATCCAGCCCTCCTTGTTCCATGACTTTCGCCAGATGCTCGTTAAAGGCTTTCAGGAATCCATCAATTCCCATGGTATCCTGCAGGAAGCGGCTTCTTGCTTTGCGGCGGTCATGGTAATTTCCGTTGTCCATATAGACATCCAGGACGGTGCGCATATAATAGAGGATTTTATCAGGATCTACGTCGGATGCAGTCAGGACACCGACCTTGGGATTGATGCCAAGACCGCCGATTGCATAGACGTCAAATTTACCGTTCGATTTTGCGAGGAAGCCCAGGTCCTTAATAGTTACGTGGGTATCGTTTGTGGGATTGCTGCAGAAACTGATCTTAAACTTGCGGGGAAGCGGCTCAATTCCGGTGTATTTGAGGAGATAAGCCTCCGCAGCCTCGGCATAAGGCAGAACGTCGAAATAATCGTCTGACATAAGACCGGACAGGGGAGAAGCGGAAATGTTATTGGGATTGTCGCCGCCGGCACCTCTGGTTACGATGCCTGCATCCAGAAGACGGAGAATCAGCCGTCTGCCTGCATGCGGATCGAGGTCATGGAACTGCAGGGACTGACCTGCTGTAATCTTCAGCCAGTTAATGTCATAGTATTTGCAGGCATCAATAATAGACTTTAAATGATCCAGCGGGATACGTCCCCCGGGAACGCGGATGCGGAGCATCTGCGCGTTGTCCCTCTGCAGATATTCGCCGAAACCGGTAGAGACGGAGCGGAAATCATTGGCGCTGATCTCCTCATTTTCATATTGGTGGGACACCTTATTGAAGGTATCGAAATCTTCGTGTAAGCGTTCCTTTACTTTCTTATCCATGCTTAATAATCCTTTCTTAACCATAGAGCAGCGCTCCAAGCAATTTATTTGATACCAGTGCCAAAAGTCATCTCACACGGCTATATTATAACTTCCTTAACCACAATAAACAGTATAACAAGGAAAAAGCAATAAAAACGTGTTTAAGGCAACTAATTTCGCAGCGGTTCTGTACTTTTACAGATACACGATAAATATCGTTCTTTTCTATTCAAAAAATATCGGAGATAGCTTCTTCGTATTGTAGTCTATGAACCAGCGGCATATTTTCGGAAGGTAAGCGGATTTACGATATACAATTTCGACTTGAGATGGATTTGGAAACTCCATAATCTTGAGAGAAATAACTCTGGAATTAATATAGGAAAGTGCTGATCCGGGAACAATCCCGATTCCCATACCGAAATTCACAAGCTCACAGGTTGTTCGGGCATCGTCGTTAAGACAAATGATATCAGGTGTAACGTCATTTATCTTTGATATCTATTTTACAGATACTTTTTTTAGGGATATATTATGAGGGGGTCCGTTAAGAAATCTACAATATTAATTTTTTGATCAGACTCTGCTTAAATCGGACTCCGCTAAATCTAAATCGGACTCCGCTAAATCTAAATCGGACTCCTATAAATCTAAATCGGACTCCGTTAAATCGGACTCTATTAAATCGGACTCTGTAAAATTGGACCCTGCTTTCATCTGATTCTGTATTAAAGTAAGAAATAATTTGCAATATTGATTGCAGAAAAAAGTATAAATATTGATCTGAACTGATTTATGGAACATGGAGGGAACATGAAAATTCTGGCACCATATTTTAAAGGCTACCGTGTTCAGGGAATTCTGGCGCCGCTTTTTAAGCTGTTGGAAGTCGTTTTTAACCTGATCGTTCCGCTGGTTGTGGCGGATATAATTGACCGGGGAATTGCCGGCCAGGATAAAAACTATGTCATTCAGAGGGTCATGATCCTGATCCTGCTGGCTTTTCTTGGAATGGCAGCGAGTATTACGGCACAGTTTTTTGCCGCCAGGTCCAGCGTCGGATTTGCGACGAAACTGAGACAGGCATGCTTTGATCATATCCAGAGCCTGTCTTATCAGGATTTGGATCAGCAGGGAACCGGGACGCTGATTACCAGGATGACTTCCGACATTAACCAGGTGCAGACCGGAGTGAACATGGGGCTCAGGCTCCTGCTGAGAAGTCCCTTCATTGTTCTTGGCTCTGTTATTCTTTCTTTTACTATTAATGTCAAAGCTGCCATGGTTTTTGCAGTCGCTGTACCTGTTCTTTTTGTCATGGTTTTTGGAATCATGTCTGTTTCCATACCGCTGTATACGAAAGTGCAGAAACAGCTGGACCATATTACAGGTCTTACCAGGGAAAATCTTTCAGGTGTCCGTGTCATCCGGGCTTTTTCACGTGAAGCAGATACCGTAAAGGAGTTTGATGAAGAAAACCTTGCTCTGAGAAAGATGAATGAGTTCGTCGGCAGGCTTTCCGCAATCCTCAATCCGGCGACTTTTGTCATTGTAAATCTTGCGACGATTATCATGATCAATAGAGGCGCTGTTGAGGTAAACGCAGGCGTTATGCAGCAGGGCCAGGTTGTCGCATTGTACAACTATATGGCACAGATGATTATTGAACTGATCAAACTGGCCTCTCTACTGATTACATTGAACAAATCCATTGCCTGTGCCCATCGTGTCGCGGACGTCCTGAAGATTCAGCCGACTATGTCTTACCCGGAAGAGACGTCAAAGGAAAAATATCCTGCGGTGACAGAAGCTGCTGTAGAATTCCGACATGTTTCTTTTACCTATCAGGGAGCAGGCGCGCCGAGCTTATCAGATATCGACTTTGTAGCAGAGAAGGGTCAGACCATTGGAATTATAGGCGGTACCGGCAGCGGCAAGTCAACGCTCATCAATCTGATCTCCAGGGCTTATGACGCCTCGGAAGGGGAGGTCCTGGTTGATGGTCTCAATGTGAAGGATTACAGCAGAGAAGATCTGAATCATAAAATGGGAATTGTACCGCAGAAGGCGGTACTTTTCCGCGGCACGATCCGGGACAATCTGAAATGGGGAGATGAAAATGCCGATGACGATGTCCTGTGGCAGGCACTGGAAAACGCTCAGGCAAAGGAAGTTGTTGATTCCAAAGAAGGAAAACTGGATTATCAGGTCGCTCAATACGGAAGGAATTTCTCAGGCGGACAGAGACAGAGGCTGACCATTGCGAGAGCACTTGTTCGAAAACCTGAAATACTGATCCTGGACGACAGCGCCAGTGCCCTGGATTTTGCTACGGATGCAGCACTTCGGAAATCCATCCGCGGTTTGGATAAAGGACTGACGACCTTCCTGATCAGCCAGCGAACGTCAAGTATCCGTCAGGCTGACCAGATTCTGGTCCTGGATGACGGCAAAATGGTTGGAAAAGGCACCCACGATCAATTGATGAAGAAATGCAAAATTTACCAGGAAATCTACTATTCCCAGTTTCCTGATGAAAGACCCGAAAAGGAAGGAGGTGCAGAAGAATGAGCGGAGAAAAAAATACCGAAATGGCGAAAACGAAACAGCAGAATACAAATGCAGAGCAAACGAAAACAGAACAGCAGAATGCAAATGCAGAACAGCAGAATGCTGAATCGGTACATATGAATGAGAAGAAATCCAAGCGGAAGAAAAACAGAACGACGCTTTTCAAGGTCCTCCGCTTTATTGGAAGATATCGAATCCTTCTCCTTTTCAGTATTATCCTTGCCGGAGTTTCTGCTGTAACCCAGCTCTATGCACCGGTCCTTTTCGGAGATGCAATAGATGGAATCATCGGCAAAGGAAAAGTGGATTTTGCCTATGTAGGTGCGTATATGGCACGGATCGGACTGGTGATCGCCAGTTCCGCTATTGCAACTTTTATCATGAACCTTATTAACAACAGGCTGGCATACCGTGTCGTTCAGGATATTCGTTCCAAAGCGATTCACCACATCCAGCATCTTCCGCTTTCTTATCTGGACACGAACAGTACCGGTGATATTGTCAGCAGGATCATATCGGATGCAGATATCCTGTCAGATGGACTGCTGCTTGGCTTCACGCAGCTTTTTTCCGGCGTCATCACGATTTTTGTGACATTAGGATTTATGCTTTCCAAGAGTGTCTGGATCACGCTGCTGGTACTGGTCCTGACCCCGGTCTCCTTCCTGGTTGCACGTTTCATTGCCAGCCATTCTTATACCATGTTCCGCAAGCAGAGCGCGGCAAGAGGAGACCAGACTTCCCTGATTGAGGAGATGATTGGAAACGAAAAGGTCGTAAAAGCTTTCGGATATGAAGACGAAGCCTCGGCACGGTTCAGAACGATCAATAAGCAGCTTCAGGAATACAGTGAAAAGGCAACGTTTTTCAGCAGCCTTACAAATCCGTCCACCCGTTTTGTGAATGGCGTCATATACGCCCTGGTTGCCCTGGTCGGTGCTTTCCATATCATAAAAGGAATGCTCACTGTCGGCGGACTGACAGTGCTTCTTACCTATGCCAATCAGTACATGAAACCCTTTAATGATATCAGTGATGTGGTGACGGAGCTGCAGAATGCCCTTGCCTGTGCGGACCGCCTCTTCGAACTGATTGAAGCAGAGCCGGAGAGTCCGGATCCCCAAGCGGAACTTGGAGAGGCAGAAGGGCGGATTACAATTGATCAGGTTTCTTTCTCTTATGATAAATCTAAATCGCTGATCGAGGATTTTTCACTTGAAACCAAACCCGGCATGCGGATTGCTCTGGTTGGACCGACCGGCTGCGGCAAGACGACCTTTATTAATCTGCTGATGCGTTTTTATGACGTAGACAAAGGATCCATCTCGGTCGACGGCAGCGACATTCGTACAGTATCCAGGCATTCGCTGAGGAAAAATTACGGTATGGTCCTCCAGGATACCTGGCTGAAAAATGCAACGGTAAGGGAGAACATCAATATCGGCAAACCGGATGCAACGGACGAAGAAATCATACAGGCGGCGAAAGAAGCGCATAGTTACGGCTTTATCAGGAGGCTTCCGGATGGTCTGGATACCATTCTGAACGACGACAGCCTCAGCCAGGGTCAGAAACAGCTCCTCTGCATCACCCGCGTTATGCTCTGCCTGCCGCCTATGCTGATCCTGGACGAAGCAACTTCCAGTATCGATACCAGGACAGAACTGGAGATTCAGGCAGCCTTTGACAAACTGATGCAGGGACGCACCAGTTTTATCGTTGCCCATCGCCTGTCTACAATACGTAATGCGGATCTGATCCTTGTTATGAAGGACGGACACATTATTGAAACCGGAAATCATAAAGAACTTATGGAAAAGGGAGGGTTCTATAATAAGCTCTATAATTCCCAGTTCGCCAATGTTGAATAAAGTAGATCTGCATAAAAAAGGTTTACAACAGACAAAAAAGAATGTCAGAAAAAAATAATATTTTTACAAAACAAAGATTTCGCACTGATTATCTGTAAATACAAGCAAAAATGTATTATTATTTGAGCAGAGTAATAGACAGAAAAGCTGTAAGTTAGGCCAATAATAAAGCTGACAGCTTATCGGGAAAGCTCAGATCTGTTAATTAAAAGCCGAATGCGAACTTACAGTTTTTTTACGGACAAGGCGGGTAATGGTGTAAAAAATGGAGATAAGGGAAAAAATAGAAGAAGATGAAAAGCGGACGCTTAGTCCTTATGCAACGCTTTCAGCAAAGTCAAAAGGAAGGGAGAAAGGACCGGAAGTCGATCCTACCAGGACCTGCTTCATGAGGGACAGAGACCGCATTCTGCACAGCAAGGCCTTCCGCAGACTAAAGGACAAAACCCAGGTATTTCTGTCGCCGGAGGGTGACCATTACAGGACGCGGCTTACCCATACGCTGGAAGTTTCGCAGATCTCCAGAACGGTAGCAAAGGCCCTGAGATTGAATGAAGACCTGGTAGAAGCGATTGCTCTGGGACACGATCTGGGACATACGCCTTTTGGCCATGCCGGAGAGCGTGTCCTGAATGAATTAAATCCGACCGGATTCCGCCACTATGAACAGAGCCTGCGCGTAGTAGACCGATTAGAGAGAAATGGAGAAGGACTGAATCTTACCTGGGAGGTCAGAGACGGAATTATTAACCACCAGATGAGTACGACACCGGCAACGCTCGAAGGCAAGATTGTACGCTTATGCGACAAGATTGCTTACGTTCATCATGATATGGATGATGCCCAGAGGGCAGGAATTCTTGACGAGAGCGATATTCCGATTCCTCTGCGGATGACGCTGGGCTATACAACAAAAGAGAGACTGAATACCTTCCTGAATGATATCATCCGTCAAAGTGAGGGAAAGGACGACATCTGCATGTCAGATCAGATTTATCAGGGACTGATCGTGCTCAGAAAGCTTATGTTCGCCGACGTTTATACAAATCCGGTGGCCAAAGGGGAGGAAGTCAAGGTCAGAAGAATTCTCACCTGCCTCTGGGACTATTTCAAGCAGAATCCCAGGGAAATGCCGGAAGAATACTGCGCAATGCTGGAAAAGGGAGAAAAACTGGAAACGGTTCTCTGTGACTATATTTCCGGTATGACCGACCATTTCTGCACGTCAAAATTCCAGGATATTTTCATTCCCAGGTCCTGGGACGTGCTTTGAGCGGAAATCTCTTCAAAAAAAACATCCTGCCTGAATTGGAAAAAATCCGATAAGGGCAGGATGTTTTTGCTTTGAATTTTTTTGCTTTGATTTTAGAAGGAAAAATTTTTGCGCTTAAAAAAAGGAAATACCCGGGTCGCAAAGTATAAATAATATAGAGACTTTTTTTGTTTCGGGGTAGGAAAGGAAGCCGCATTGCGTTATAGCAGCGAAATAATTGAAGAAGTAAGAGAGAAAAACGATATTATCGACGTGATCGGTCAGTATGTTCATCTCAAACGGACCGGCAGCAATTATATGGGACTTTGCCCCTTTCATTCGGAGAAATCCCCATCGTTCTCCGTCAGCCAGGATAAGCAGCTTTACCACTGCTTTGGATGCGGTGCCAGCGGAAACGTCTACACCTTTGTGATGAACTATGACAACTGTTCCTTCACAGAAGCAATCCGGCAGCTTGCAGACCGCGCCGGCGTGACGCTGCCGGAAGCGGATGAATCTCCGGAAGAAAGAAAAAAGGACGATGAACGAAGTCTGATGCGGGAAGCTAATAAAGAAGCGGCAAGGTATTTTTATGCAAGCCTTTTTCATCCCTCCGGCAAACAGGCCCTTGATTATCTGCATGGCAGGGGACTCAGCAATGACACGATTGCCTGCTTTGGCTTGGGCTATTCCGGGAAAAGCCGCGACAGCCTTTATCGTTACCTGAGATCGAAAGGCTTTTCTGATTCCGTTATCAATAAAGCCGGGCTTGTAATTTTTGACGAGCAGCAGGGACCAAGGGATCGCTTTTTTAACCGGGTCATGTACCCCATCATGGATGCATCCGGACGTTTTATCGGATTTGGCGGAAGGGTTATGGGTGATGCCAAGCCAAAATATCTGAATACAAACGATAATCCGGTCTTTAATAAGCGCCTGAACCTGTATGGACTGAATTTTGCCAGAAGGTCGAGGAAGGATTCCCTGATCATCTGCGAAGGCTACATGGACGTCATTTCCATGCATCAGGCAGGATTTACCAATGCGGTTGCTTCGCTGGGAACTGCTTTGACCGAAGAACAATGCGCGCTGATGCGGCGCTTTGCCCAAAAGGCATATGTTATTTACGATATGGATGGACCGGGCGTGAATGCGGCCATGCGGGCAATCCCCATGATGCGGACAGCCGGCATTGAGACAAGGGTCGTAAACCTGCGTCCCCATAAGGATCCGGATGAATTTATCAAGGCAGAAGGGAAGGAAGCTTTTGAAGAAAGGCTGAAGAATGCCGAGAACAGCTTCTTCTTTATCTTGAGAATGCGGGAAAGTGCTTATGATATGAACGATCCCCAGGGGAAGGCAGATTTCTTAAGGGAAGCCGCGAAAAGAATTTTTGCCCTGGACTCTGAGCTGGAACGGGATTCCTATATTGAAGCCACAGCCGCGCGCTATCAGGTCAATCCGGAGATCCTGAGAAGAGCGGTCGGGGAGGAAGCGCTTGCCGGGACCGGCAAGAAAATGGTCCAGACCAGAAATCTCAATGAAAATCTTAAGAAAGCGCCTGTCGGTAATTCCGAAGACCAGGCGCAGAAACTCATGCTTACCTGGCTGGTCAATATGCCGTATCTGATTGGAAAACTGGAAAATATTCTGGGCCCTGAGGATTTTACGACACCGCTCTATCATGAGGTTGCAGAACTGATCTATAAGCAGGCTGCGAAGGGAAAAGTAGATCCTGCGGCAATTCTGGACAATTTCCAGGAGGCAGAGGAGCAGAATGAGGCTGCCAGCCTTTTTCATGCCCGTCTGACCTTTGATACAGACAAAAAGGACCGGCTCCTGACGGAAATCCTCTGCAGGATAAAAGAAAAAAGTCTGGACAAGCGTCTGAATGAGACGACAGACATGACAAAGCTGCAGGAACTGATCCGAGAAAAGCAGAAAGTGCAGGAGCTTAAGGTACAGGGCCTTCCGAAAGGAACGGTCAGAGGATAACAAGCTGAATAAAAGAAAGGGGACATTCCAACATGCCCAGTAAAGAAAAAAAGACGGAAACAGAGAAAATAGAAGAAACTATAATGGAGGCTGAAGTCGAAGAGACAGAAGCTAAAAAAACATAAACGAAACAGGCAGCTGCCCGGAAGATAGCTGCTGAAAAAAAAGCGAAACAGGCAGCTTCCGTAGAAATAACCGCCGAAAGCAAGCCCAAAAAGGCCGGAAGCAGAAAGAAGAAAGCGGAAGAGAACGAAGCAGAGAAGGCGGACGGATCCGCTCCCGCAGAAGAAAAAGCTGCAGCTAAGAAAACCCGAAAGAAGAAAACGGTAAAAGAAGCGGCGAAGGCAGAAGAGAAAACCGCCGTAGAAACGGGCAGTGAAAAGGCGACAGGTCCGGCAGCAGAGGAAAGGCCAGGTGGAGAAAATCATCCTGCCGATCAGGGTGAACAGGAGAAAATAGACAAGGTTAAACTCCTGGAAAAACTGAAAGCCTTCGTCAAGAGCGCGGAAGCAAAGAAAAATGTCGTCGATTATGCGGAAGTAGAGAGTGAATTCAGGGAATTCGCATCTGACAAGAATGCATTGAAAAAGATTGTGGATTATCTGGAAGACCATGATGTCGATGTAATTCCCATGGGAGACGCAGAAGAAGATCTTTCTGTAGAAGATGACGATCTGCTTCTGGACAATGAAGACGAAGCAGGACAGGAAGAGGATATTGACGTAGAGCATATCGATCTTTCCGCTCCGGAAGGCATTAGCGTTGAAGATCCGGTCCGTATGTACCTGAAGGAAATCGGCAAGGTCCCGCTGCTTACTGCTGAAGAAGAAGTGGAACTTGCCAAGAGAATGGAAAACGGGGACGAAGAAGCCAAAAAGCGTCTGGAAGAGGCAAACCTCCGTCTGGTTGTATCCATTGCCAAGAGGTACGTTGGAAGGGGCATGCTTTTCCTTGACCTGATCCAGGAAGGAAACCTCGGTCTGATCAAGGCAGTAGAAAAATTTGATTATCGTAAAGGATATAAATTCTCCACTTATGCAACCTGGTGGATCCGTCAGGCTATAACCCGCGCAATCGCCGACCAGGCAAGAACGATCCGCATTCCGGTCCATATGGTCGAGACGATCAATAAGCTGATCCGTATTTCCAGACAGCTGCTGCAGGAGCTTGGCCGGGAACCAACTCCGGAAGAGATTGCAGCGGAGATGCATCTTCCTGTTGAAAGAGTACGTGAGATTCTGAAAATTTCCCAGGAACCGGTATCCCTTGAAACGCCGATCGGAGAAGAGGAAGACAGCCATCTGGGCGACTTCATTCAGGACGACCACGTGCCGGTTCCTGCTGAAGCAGCAGCTTATACCATGCTGAAGGAACAGCTGGAAGAAGTCCTGTCCACGCTTACGGACAGAGAGCAGAAGGTCCTTCGCCTGAGGTTCGGGCTGGATGATGGACGTGCGCGCACACTGGAAGAAGTTGGAAAGGAATTCAGCGTAACCCGTGAACGAATCCGTCAGATTGAGGCAAAAGCTCTGAGAAAGCTCCGCCATCCAAGCCGGTCCAGAAAGCTTAAGGACTATCTGGATTAAGCAGGATCTGAGAACCTGTCAGGCAAAAACATATAAGTCGCGCGATAAATGATGAATGAAAGCAAAAAATACATGGAGCTCTCTGCCAGGCTTTCTGCTATAGCCGAAAATGTTACGCCGGGAAGCCGCGTGGCTGACATTGGCTGTGACCATGCCCATCTGCCGATCCGTCTCTGCCAGGAGGATAAGATTCCGTCAGCAATTGCTATGGACGTAAACCCCGGACCTTTGGAAAGGGCGAAGGCAAATATAGAAGCAGCAGGGCTGGCAGACCGTATCCGGATCCGTCTGTCTGACGGACTGGAAAAATTAGAACCGGGAGAAGCGGACGTGGCTGTAATAGCAGGCATGGGCGGGCAGCTGATCACTGCTATACTGGGGAAGAAGCCGCTTCTCATTGCGGGTGCGCATGCCATTCCGGAACTTGTTCTGGGACCGCATTCCGAGGCAGATAAGGTCAGACGGTTTCTGGAGCATTACGCCTATGATATTGTGAATGAAGATTTTATTGAAGAAGACGGCAAATATTATCCTGTCATAAAAGCAAGAAAGAGACAGGACAGGGAGAAGACGGAAACAGGACGCAGGAAGCTGGACGACGCTGAGATTGCCTACGGACCGGTCCTCCTAAGAGAGAAGAACCCGGTTCTTCATAAGTTTCTTCTGCAGCAGCAGGAGCAGCTCCGTACAATTTCCGTCCATCTGAAAAAACAGCAGACGGAAAATGCCCGAAACAGGCTGGCTTCGCTGAGCCAAGAAGCACAGCTGGTCACCCGGGCGCTGGAAAGGATAGAACTTGGATAAGAAAGCAGTTGTCTGCCGCTTTGAAGGAAAAGCTTATACATTTGAAAGCGGCACGACCTATGACAGGATTGTTAAGAGCATTGCGCCTTCAGAGGCGGACAGAATCCTTCTTGTGAGCGCAAGCGGACGTCTGCGTGAACTGCATAAGCACTGCCGGACAGACTGCACGATCGTACCGGTATGTCGTGATTCATCGATTGGCTTTGATACCTACAGGCGCAGTGCAAATTTCCTGTTTTTGAAAGCTCTTTATGACGTATCCGGAAAAGATATGTCCATGAAGGCAATCCTGGAGTTCAATATTGGAAACGGACTTTACTATGAAGTGCCGAATGCTCCGAAAGAAAAAAACGGGAATTTGAAAGGAATAAATGCAGACAATCAAGCGGTTGGCAGAGGCTTTATTGAAAAAATAAAGGCACGAATGCTGGAACTCAGGGATCGGAATCTTCCCATTCATAAGCAGGCTGTTTCTACCCACCGTGCTATTGAATACTTTAAGTCCATGGAAATGCAGGACAAGGTAGAACTGTTTCGCTTTCGCCGTTCCTCTAATATGAATATCTACTCTCTGGAGGACTATTCGGATTATTTCTATGGATATATGGTACTTTCTACCGGCTATATCAGAGATTTTGATCTGATCGGTTATGGCAGAGGACTGATCCTGGTGCTGCCGCCTAAGGACGATCCTTATGTCATGAAGGAATTCAAGCCTTCCCCCAAGCTTTTTGAAACGCAGAAAAAATCGGAACACAGAGGAATCCGTCTTGGCGTCAACTCAGTAGGACAGCTGAACGATTGTGTCTGCAGACAGGGCATGAACCACCAGATTCTGATGGACGAATCCTATCAGGAGGGTACGATTTCGGATATAGCAGGGGAAATCATCAGGCGAAAAAATGTCAAGCTTGTCCTGATTGCCGGCCCGTCATCCTCCGGGAAGACTACATTCTCGAGAAGGCTGTCCATACAGCTGGCCAGCAGAGGCTTTAAGCCGCATCCGCTCAGCCTGGATAATTATTACCGGAATCGTTCTGAATGTCCGCGTGATAAGGATGGAAATTACGATTTTGAATGTCTGGAGGCTCTGGACCTGGAACTTCTGGAGCGTGACCTTACCGATATGATCGCGGGAAAGGAAGTTCAGATTCCCAGTTTTTCTTTTATCAAAGGGCAGAGAGAGTATCATGGAAATACGATTCAGCTGAAGGACGGTGATATTCTTATCATGGAGGGGATTCACGGACTGAACGAGAGAATCAGTTCCTTCCTCCCGCCGGAATGTAAATATAGGATTTATATCAGCGCTTTAACCCAGCTGAACCTGGACGATCATAATCCGATATCGACAACCGATGGAAGACTGATCCGCCGCATTGTCCGTGATTACCGGACCAGAGGAACAAGTGCGGAGGAAACCATACGCATGTGGCCGTCGGTAAAAAGAGGAGAACATAATTATATTTTCCCATTCCAGGAAAATGCGGATATCATCTTCAATTCCGCGCTGAACTATGAACTTTCTGTTTTGAAGACCTATGCAGAGCCGCTCCTCTTTCAGATTGACGAAGAAAAGCCGGAATATCAGGAAGCAAAGCGACTGCTCAAATTCCTGTCCTATTTCCTTGCGGTCCCGTCAGATCTGGTCCCGGGAAATTCGATTCTAAGAGAATTCATTGGCGGCAGCGTATTCAGCGTATAAACGTATGAAAAAGAAAGATAACTGTTCGCCTGAACTTATTTTTCTATTCTGATATAGGTTATGCCGATATACGTAATACCGATTTACGCTATACAGATTTACGGAATCGTACCATGGACTTATATTTTGTGTTGTTATAAAATATGGATTTGGTAGTGCGGCATGTGATCGCGGCCGGAAGGACCGAAAGGGACCGGCTGAGGAAAGTCCGGGCTTCACAGGGCAGGGTGCCGGATAACATCCGGCGGAGGCAACTCCCGGGATAGTGCAACAGAGAAGGACCGCCTGTTTATGCAGGCAAGGGTGAAAAGGCAGTGTAAGAGACTACCGCCGAACCAGTAATGGGGAGGGCTGTGTAAACCCCACTCGAAGCAAGACCGAATAGAAAACTATGTGGCTGCCCGTCACGTTTTCAGGTGGGTCGCTTGAGCCTGCCGGCAACGGCAGGTCTTAGACAGATGATCACACAACGACATAACCCGGCTTATCGCCGCACTATTTTTTGGCAGACGCATTTTCTTTCTGGTATTAATAGAAGCATTCATGTGCTGTAAGCAGGCTAACGTATTGTTTCGCATATTTGCGCTTGTGATTGCTTTGCGCATGAAATAAAGAAGTCAAAAGAAATAACAGTTTTTTTAAATTTCGAAAGAAATAACAGCTTTTTTAGAATATGGTTAAGACACAGGTAGACGGAGAGCTGGATGCCCTTCGTCTTGAAAAATTTGAAGAATTAAAAGGAATCATTACACCTTTTACAAGGATGCTGATGGAGTACCGCTGTGCCATTATGGAAGTGGTAACTAAGCTGAACGTCCTGAATACAGAGTTCGGACTTACCTATAAGCGCAATCCGATCCTGAATATTAAAAGCAGGCTGAAGGAACCGGAAAGCCTGCTGGAAAAACTGAAGCGGAAGAATGTTCCGGTTAATATTGAAGCGATTGAGAAGAATATTACGGATATAGCCGGAGTCCGAGTCATCTGCAGCTTTCCCCAGGATATCTATACGCTGGCGGATCTGCTTTTGAAACAGGATGATATTACGCTGATCGAACTGAAAGATTATATCCGCAAGCCTAAGAACAGCGGCTATCGCAGTCTTCACCTGATCGTGGAAGTTCCGATTTTTCTATCGGACCAGAAAAAGAAGGTGAAGGTTGAAATCCAGTTCCGTACCATAGCCATGGATTTCTGGGCAAGCATAGAGCATCAGCTCCGCTATAAGAAAGACATCCCAGATGTGGGTGACATTGCTGAAGAGCTGAGAATCTGTGCGGACGTCATCACGGGTATAGACTACCGTATGCAGAATATACACGCCAGAATTAAGGAAAAAACAGAAGAACAGAACAATCCGGAGCAATAACCGAGCTCCAGGCTGATTCAGAATCAAAATAAGAATCAAAGTAAGAATCAAAATAAGAATCAAAGTAAGAATCAAAATAAGAATCAAAGCAAGAATCAAAATATAAAATCAAAAGGCTTGAATCTCAGGAGTACAGAGAGGAAGGATAACAATGGCGAGAAAAGCGAAGCAAAAAGCTGTAAAGCCGCCAAAGACATTTTTACACCGGCTCAAGACAACTGCTACCGTATGGTCATTTGTCATGATTGCAATCGGCGTTTTCTGCCTGCTGAGACCGGAAGACATCCTGATCATTCTCTGCAGACTGATCGGACTTGCCCTTCTGGTTTTCGGACTGATCCTTATCATCAGTGCTATGATCGGCATGAGTACAGAGGGAGAGCGCGGCGCGAATTTTCCGACTTCTTCTCTTATTATAGGTCTCATTATCGCTGCCATTGGCGCTTTTATCGTATTTAAACCGAATTCGATCGTCAGCTTTATCAGTATCCTGATTGCTGTATTCCTCTTTTTTTATGGCATCAATGATCTGACGCAGATGCAGATGATGTACCGCTATCAGGACAGCGGCTGGTGGATTGCCCTTATTGGCGGCGTGATTGCAATTGCGCTTGGCCTTCTGATCGTCATGAACCCATTCGGAACAGGGAATCTGATAGTAAGAGTAGCTGGAGTCTCTCTGATCTATGCCGGCGTCAGCGGCTTTGTCATTAATATGCGCTGCAGCAGATTCGAACGCAAATTTTATCGCGCGGAAGCGGAACTCAAAGCCCAGCTTGCCGGTGAGGTCATCGACGTAACGGATTCCGCTATTGAGCAGAATGAAGAAGCTGCCTCCGGTCAAAGTCCTTATTCCAGGCCGGGTGAGGATCCCAATAATCATGACGACCAGGACGACGTAGACGACTGGGGCTGATAAAAAGAAAAAGGCGAAACCTGTTTGACGGGTGTCGCCTTTTTCTGGATATACATTTTTTTTACAGTTACATACAACAAGCCATGGAAAGGAAGAAAACATGAGAAAAAATTTGCGTCATGTGATGTCACCATTGGACCTGTCTGTCGAAGAACTGGACGGTATCATGGATACCGCTGCAGATATCGAAAAGAATCCAAAGAAGTATGCCCATCTCTGCGATGGCAGGAAGATCGCGACGCTCTTTTATGAGCCAAGTACCAGGACCCGTCTGAGTTTTGAGACTGCCATGCTGAATATGGGCGGAAATGTGATTGGCTTTGCTTCCGCTTCCAGCAGTTCGGCGACAAAGGGTGAGAGCGTAGCGGACACCATTCGCGTTATCAGCTGCTTTGCAGATATTGCGGCGATCCGTCATCCTAAGGAAGGTGCTCCTATGGTTGCGGCTTCCAAGTCGGAAATTCCCGTCATCAATGCAGGAGACGGCGGTCACCAGCATCCGACGCAGACTCTTGCGGACCTTATGACAATCCGCTCGGTGAAGGGCAGGCTGGACCACTTGAAGATTGGAATCTGCGGCGATCTGAAATTCGGCAGGACCGTCCACTCTCTGATCAGTGCCCTGGTCCGTTATCCCGGCATCAGCTTCGTGCTGATTTCCCCGGAGGAACTGAGAATTCCGTCTTATGTCCGTGATGAAGTCCTGAAAGCAAATCATGTTCCGTATACGGAAACACAGAGAATCGAAGACGCAATCGGCAACTTGGATATCCTCTATATGACCAGGGTGCAGAGGGAGCGCTTCTTCAATGAGGACGACTATCTGCGTATGAAGGATTTCTACATCCTGGATGCGGAGAAGATGAAGCTGGCACCGGAGGATATGTATGTTCTGCATCCGCTTCCCCGTGTCAACGAGATTTCTGTAGACGTAGACGATGATCCCAGAGCGGCTTATTTCAGGCAGGTCAAGTACGGCATGTATATGCGCATGGCCCTGATCTTGTTTTTGCTGGGGATCAAGCCGGAAGATTAACGAAACGGTCTGAAGACCGGCCGGACAGGCTGAAGATTAGCCGGACAGTCTGAAGATTCACCGGGCAGTCTGAAGATTAACCGGACAGTTTGAAGATCAGCCGGACGGTTCATTTTTGAAAAAACTGCAGAGAATGCAGAAGGAGCGGCAGAGAATTTCATTTCAGGAAAGGATCAGAATATGCTGAACGTTGGAGCAATTGAGGAAGGTTTCGTACTGGATCATATCAAAGCCGGCAAGGCTATGACTATATATCAGCAGATGCATCTGGACAAGCTGGACTGCACCGTTGCCATGATCATGAATGCCAGAAGCAATAAGATGGGACGCAAGGATATTATTAAAGTGGAATGTCCCGTTGATCAGTTAAATCTGGATATCGTAGGCTTTATCGATCATAATATTACAGTAAACGTCATCGCGCATGGAAAGATTATTGAAAAACGCCACCTGGAGCTTCCTAAAAAGATTGTCAATGTGCTCAAGTGCAGGAACCCAAGATGCATCACTTCGATTGAGCAGGGACTTGACCAGGTCTTCCTCCTTACGGATGCGGAAAAGGAAGTCTATCGCTGCAAGTACTGTGAAGAGAAATATCACGGTGAACTTGGCTGAAAATGATTGATGAAAATACAGCATGGTGAAGAACAGATCTTCCACAGAAAGAGAAATGCAGTATGGATCATATTATCGCGAAATTAATTTATTACGGCAGCATGCCAAAGGACAGTATCCTCATGCAGATGAGCGATATCTGCCGTCAGACCAGGGAGAAAACACAGACCGTGGACCAGCTGAAGCTGCGTCTCTATGAGCAGATCAAGAGAATTCTGGTCATCAGTACCGATTATGGCTTTGATGACAACCTCTGGCACAATTATCTGACTTTTCTCCTGATCACAGATGAGAATCCTTTCTCTCTGACCTGTGAGAAAGAGGGAGCCAAGGATGGAACGGCAAACTTTTTCGCCAGGAATGATTTCAAGGCGTTTCAAGAGCTTTTTGATTATGACTTTACATGGCTGGAGCAGGCACTCGGCGACGATATGTTCTCAAGGCTTCTTGATTACAAAGCCATAGGCAAGCCGGAGCTCATGTACAACAAGAGCGTCAGCTTAAGGGTCCGTACTCTGAGCAGGGCGCTGGAACAGGCGGCGGATGAAAATGAATTCTTCCG
Organism: Eubacterium sp.; assembly: GCA_036308545.1. Taxonomy (GTDB): domain Bacteria; phylum Bacillota; class Clostridia; order Lachnospirales; family Lachnospiraceae; genus Bilifractor. The sequence continues at coordinate 18,077 of JAXJVN010000049.1, forward strand.
TCTGATAACAGACTTTTACAAAGACTACGGGGTCGGTATGTTCGGTCTCAACAAAGCCTTTCGTATCTCCAATGACGAGGAGGGAAGGGTGGTCTTCCATGCCATCAACAATATGGAGCAGGTTACCCTGGATGATCTGATCGGGTATGAGATTCAGAAAAAGAAACTGGTTGATAATACAAAAGCCTTTGTGGAAGGACGCAAGGCTAATAACTGCCTGCTGTTCGGAGATTCCGGTACCGGTAAGTCCACCTGCATCAAGGCAATCGTAAATGTGTTTTATCCGGATGGACTTCGGATGATTGAGATTTACAAGCATCAGTTCAAGGACTTGTCCAATGTAATTGCGCTGATCAAAAACCGCAATTACAAATTCATCATTTATATGGACGATCTCTCTTTCGAGGAGTTTGAAATTGAATACAAATTCCTTAAGGCGGTCATAGAAGGCGGTGTGGAGACAAAACCAGCCAACGTTCTGATTTACGCGACTTCAAACCGTCGTCATCTGATCAAGGAGACCTGGAATGACAGGGATGACGTCGTCAATGACAACGGAATTCACAAATCAGATACCATGGAAGAGAAGCTGTCTCTTGTTCACCGTTTTGGCGTTACCATCAGCTTTACTAAGCCCAGCCATCAGGATTACGATAAGATTGTCGAAGGGCTGGCGCGCAAAGCCGGTATTGAAATGCCGACGGATCAGCTTCTCCGGGAAGCCAACAAATGGGAGCTGTCTCACGGAGGCGTATCCGGTCGCACGGCACAGCAGTTTATTACCTATTTGCAGGGGGCTGCTCTGGAATAGGTTTCAGGATATATCCCGTGAGAGGCTGCGCTGCAATTATTTTTCAGGACATTTCCCGAAAGGCTGCGCCGAAGCAGCTTTGCAGGTACATATCCCATGCAAGGGCTGTCTGTATCAGGCAGCCCTTGCATTTTATTCAAACTTTACACAAGAGAAGAAAAGATTGTAGTAAAATAAGGCAGGAAAAGTCTGTGAGGGTTTATGGCAGATTTAGAGTATTACAGAAAAGAACTGGACAAGGTTGATGCCGAAATCGTGAAGCTTTTTGAAGAGCGGATGGACCTGATTGACGGCGTTACAGAATATAAGATCGAGCACGGAAGAGAAGTACTGGATCCCGCACGAGAAGAGAGAAAGCTTTCCTCTGTCGCAGACCAGACTTCCTCGGCTTTCAACCGTGAGGGGATTCAGGAGCTTTTCCGGCAGCTTATGGCGATCAGCCGCAAGAAGGAGTATGACGTCATGACCAGGGCGGGAGCAGCCCTTCCCTTCGACCAGTACGAACAGGTTGACAGTCTGGATTTTCATAAAGCCAGGGTTGTCTTCCAGGGCGTAGAGGGGGCTTACAGCTTTGAGGCGATGAAGACCTTCTTTGATGATTCCATCACCAGCAGCAAGGTGAAGACCTGGAAGGATGCCATGCAGATGGTAGCCGGCGGCAGCGCGGATTACGCCGTGCTCCCGATTGAAAATACGACTGCCGGAAGCGTCTCAGATATGTACGATCTGCTTCCGCAGTTTGAAAATTACATTGTTGGGGAACAGATTATCCGGATCGATCATATGCTGATGGGACTTCAGGAAGCAAAGCTGTCCGATATCAGGAAGGTATATTCCCATCCCCAGGGGCTTGCCCAGTGTAAAAACTTTCTGGACGGCCATCCTGACTGGGAGAGGGTTCCGGTCCTCAATACAGCCATGGGCGCGGAAAAGGTAGCGCGTGACGGTGATATAAGCCAGGCTGCCATTGCATCCAGAACGGCTGCGGAATACTTCGGACTGAAAATTCTGCAGGAGGGCGGCATGTCCGCCGAGAAAAACGCAACCCGCTTCTTTATTGTAGGAAGGAAAAAAATCTTCCGCAGAGACGCGGGAAAGATCAGCATCTGCTTCGGTCTTCCTCACGAAACCGGTACTCTGTACGGCATGCTTTCCCATATTGCCTTCAATGGGCTGAATATGACAAAGATTGAATCCAGGCCGGTTCCGGAAAGACCGTTCACATACAGGTTCTTTATCGATTTTGAAGGAAATCTTTCTGATCCCGCGGTGCAGAATGCGCTGAGAGGGATCCAGGAAGAGGCAGGGGATTTGAGAATCCTTGGCAATTATTAAGGAGGGTGTAAATGGCGTCTTCATACTTTGCTGCGGTGGACATCGGATCTTATGATGTCACTCTGGAGATTTTTGAAGTTTCAAGGAAAAATGGAATTCACAGTATCGACAGGATACGCAAGAGACTGGAACTGGGCAGAGATACTTACCTGACCGGTAAAATCAGTGCAGAGAAGGTGGATAAGCTCTGCCAGATCATGCGTGACTTTAAGCTGATCATTGACTCTTATAAAGTAGATGACTGCCGGGTGATTGCGACATCTGTTCTCCGTTACGCTGAGAACAGTCTGTTTATTTCCGGAAAGATTAAACAGATTACCGGCATGACGCTTGAAATCCTGAGTAATTCCGAACAGAGATTCCTTAACTATAAGGCAATCGCGTCGATTGAGGAACGCTTCAAAAAGATCATCAAGAAGGGCACGGCGATCCTGGACCTTGACGGAGACAGTCTGCAGATTTCACTTTTTGATAAAGAGGCGCTGGTTACAACTCAGAATCTGCTGGCAGGAAATTTAAGAATCCGGGAAATGATCGCGCCGATTCGAAAGGAAAGCGTTCATTATGAGAAACTGATCGATGAACTTGTCCATCATGACTTTTCCAGTTTCAAGAAGATGTATATCAAGGACCGAAGGATTGAAAATGTCATTCTGTCCGGAGATTTCGTAACGGAAGTTCTTTTTTCCACGAATGAGTCCAGAGAAAACCGCGTCATGAGCCGGGAAGATTTCCTGAACTGGTGCAAGTCCATTGCGGCAATGAGTGAGGAAGAGCTTTCTGCCGCTTATAATATACCGATTGAGTTTGTAAGTCTTCTGCAGCCTTCCGCAGTGGTTTACGGAATCCTGGTAGAAACGATGGAAGCGGATTTTGTCTGGTCACCGGGTACGCACCTGTCCCGCGGCATGGCTTACGAATTTGCTGAGGTGAGGAAACTGCTGAAGCCGACGCATGACTTCGAAGCGGATATTATTTCTTCCGCACGTCAGATTTCAAAACGGTATGCGGTCAATAAAGTTCATACGGATAATATTGATATGATGGCGGTCAGCATTTTTGACGCTATGAAAAAGGTTCACGGCATGAATGACCGTGACCGCCTGCTCCTGCGGATTGCAGTCATGCTCCACGATGTTGGAAAATACATTAGTTATCGCAGTGTGGGAGAGTCTTCTTACAACATTATCATGAGTAATGAGATCATAGGACTTTCTCACGCAGAACGTGAGGAAATAGCCCTGTGCGCCCGCTATATCACGGAACCCCTGCCAACTTATGAGGAACTGGTTATGATCAGTTCAGTCGACAAGCCTATGTACCTCAAAATTGCTTTTATGGTTGCAATTTTAAGGTTTGTCAATGCTCTGGACCGCAGCCATAAGCAGAAGGTTACTGCCATTCATTCTACCTTGAACCAGAAGGAACAGACCCTTACGCTTCGTCTGGACGTTCATTCGGATTTTGTTCTTGAGGAAGGTCTGCTGAAAGCGAAGGCAGATTTCTTTGATGAAGTTTTTGGAATTAAACCGGTTTTAAAGGTAAAGAAAGTCGTAACGGCTTAATAGATAGCTATAACGGCTTAATAGAAAGCCATAACGGTTGAAAGAGAACGGATAGTTAGGTACGCGAAAAGGAGAAACAACGTCGTGAGAGATTATTTAAAACTGTATGATGAGCCGGAAAATTTTGTAAATCGTGAGCTTTCCTGGATTCAGTTCGATGAGAGAATCCTTCATGAAGCAAAAGATCATGAAGTTCCTCTTTTTGAACGTTTGAAATTTGAAAGCATTACCTCATCCAACCTGGATGAATTTTTCATGGTCCGTGTGGCATCCCTTAAGGACCAGGAACATTCCGGCTACAATAAGCCGGACCTGGCAGGACTTACTCCCAAAGCCCAGCTTGCTGCGATTTCCGCCAAGACTCATGAACTGGTAGCGTCCCAGTATTCCAATTATAACCGGTCTCTGATCCCGGCTTTAAGAAATGCCGGACTCAACATTGTAGACAGCTTCGAAGATCTGGATGAGCGGCAGGCAAAATACGTCGATCAGTATTTTGAAGAGCAGATTTATCCGGTTCTGACGCCTATGGCTGCAGATTCTTCCAGACCCTTCCCGCTGATCCGCAATAAGGCACTCAATATCGGCGCCCTGATCCAGCTTAAGAATGAAAACAGTGAAAAGGCGCTGCCGCTGCGCAAATCCGACAAAAAGAACGGGGATAAGCCTTTTTTTGCGACGGTCCAGGTTCCGACGGTCCTGCCAAGATTTATTGAAATCCCGACCAGCGACGGCATGAAGAAAACCATGATCCTGCTTGAGCAGATCATTGAAAAAAATCTTTCCGCTCTTTTCTCAGGATATGATGTCGTATGTGCTTATCCTTATCGGATCATGCGAAATGCGGAGCTTGGCCTGGATGAGGACGAGGCCATCGACCTTCTGGACGAGATTAAAAAATCCCTTAAGAAGCGTCAGTGGGGCGAGGTTATCCGCCTGGAAGTAGAAGACAAGATCGATCCCAAGCTGCTTAAGATTCTGATTGATGAATTTCAGGTAAAGGATGACGACGTCTTCTATATCTCCGGCCCGCTGGACCTGACGTTCCTTATGAAGATGTACGGAACAGACGGCTTCGATGACTACAAGACGCCAAAATACACACCGGCAGAAGTGCCTGCACTGCAGAATGACGACGATATTTTTGCCAATATCCGCAGACAGAACATTTTTCTGCATCACCCGTATGAAACCTTCCAGCCGGTCGTTGATTTTGTCAGACAGGCAGCCCGTGATCCCCAGGTCCTGGCAATCAAGCAGACCCTTTATCGTGTAAGCGGCAATTCTCCTATCATTGCAGCGCTTGCGGAAGCAGCCAGTAATGGGAAAGCCGTCACGGCCCTTGTTGAGCTGAAGGCACGCTTTGATGAGGAAAACAATATTGTCTGGGCACAGAAACTTGAAAAGGCCGGATGCCATGTCATTTATGGCCTGGTCGGTCTCAAGACCCACAGCAAGATCACCATGGTCGTTCGGAAAGAAGATGACAGGATCCGCCGTTACGTTCATCTGGGAACCGGAAACTATAACGATTCTACAGCAAAGCTTTACACGGACTGCGGTATCCTGACCTGCGATGAGCGGATCGGGGAGGATGCAACGGCTGTCTTCAATATGATTTCCGGCTATTCCGAGCCAAGCCATTGGAACAGTCTCATCGTTGCGCCGATCTGGATGCGCGACCGTTTCCTCGACCTGATCAAGAGGGAAGAAGACAATGCCAGAGCGGGACGTCCGGCCCATATTATTGCCAAGATGAATTCTCTCTGCGACCGGGAGGTCATAGCGGCACTTTACAGTGCATCTGCGGCAGGCGTAAAGATCGAACTGATCGTTCGAGGCATCTGCTGCCTTAAGGTTGGTGTTCCGGGAATTTCAGAGAACATTACGGTGCGTTCCATAGTAGGAAATTTCCTGGAACATGCCAGAATCTTCTATTTCTATGCGGATGGGGCAGAAGAGGTTTATATGGGCAGCGCTGACTGGATGCCGCGCAACCTGGATAAACGAATCGAGATCGTATTCCCGCTCCTTGACGAAAATCTTAAGGATCAGGCAATGAATATCCTTAAGATCCAGCTTGCCGATACCCTTAAGGCGTCCTGTCTGGGTGAAGACGGCCTCTATCATAAGCAGGACCGCCGCGGCAAAGTACTTCTGTGCGCCCAGGATGAATTCTGCAGACTGGCGACAGAGGCTGCCAGAAAAAAGGAAGAGGAAGAAGCGGATCACCGCACCTTCGTACCCGCAGAGCCTGTAGTAGAAAATTGAGCCGGCTGCAATAAACGTAAGCACTATTTATAAGCTTAGAAAGAGAGGGCACAAGGATAAAATCCTTTCGCCCTCTCTTCTTGAAAATTCAACGCCATGTTCCTTTTGCCTTTCCTTCTTAAAAATTCTGCAGCCAGGAAGAAAATTCAGACCTATGATAATGAAATTTATATGCCCCGTTTTTTCTATACCAAATTGTCGGAAACTGTATCAATAAATGTATTAATAAAGTACTGTTAAGTAGAGATTGAGCATTGACATGATTAAAATTGGCGTGTAAAATTGCTGTCAAGTTGAAAATTTAAGGCGGAATTGAGAAATGGCAGAAGATAATAAAATTGTTCTTTCCTTACTGGTCGATAATGTGACCGGCGTTCTCAGCCGGATTTCCAATCTGTTCAGCCGCAGAGCATACAATATCGACAGCATTACGGCCGGTGTGACAGCAGATCCCCGATTTACCAGACTGACAATTGTATCACACGGCGATGACCAGGTGCTGGAACAGATCCAAAAGCAGCTGAGCAAGCTGGTAGACGTTCGGGACGTAAAAATCCTGAAGAGGGATCTCAGCGTTATCCGTGAACTTATGCTGGTTAAAGTAAAAGCGGATGAAAATGACCGTCAGAAGCTCCTGGCTATTGCGGGCATTTTCCGAGGCAACGTGATCGACGTCGGCAAAAATTCCCTGATCTTTGAGGTGACCGGGAACCAGTCTAAATTGAACGGTTTCCTGGAATTGTTAAGCGACTATGAAATCCTGGAGCTTGCCAGAACCGGTATTACGGGACTATCAAGGGGTATGGACGACGTCCGGTATTTTTAATCCGTTTGCTAGGTGACAGCGTATTGTAAAAGCAATTACATACTCTTGTCTCTTAACATATATAAAGTTTTTATTTTTTTAATGGAGGAAACTTATTATGGCAGCAAAAATTTTTTATCAGGAAGATTGCAACCTTTCCCTTCTCGATGGTAAGAAGATTGCTATTATCGGATACGGCAGCCAGGGCCATGCACATGCTCTGAACCTGCAGGATTCCGGATGCGACGTAAGAATCGGTCTTTATAAGGGAAGCAAATCCTGGGCGAAAGCTGAGAGCCAGGGACTGAAGGTTTTTGAGACAGCAGAAGCTGTAAAGCAGGCTGATATTATCATGATCCTGACACCTGATGAACTGCAGGCTGCTATTTACAAGAAAGATATCGAGCCCAACCTGAAAGAGGGCGATATGCTGATGTTCGCTCATGGCTTCAACATCCACTTCAACCAGATCATTCCGCCGGCAAATGTCGATGTTACCATGATCGCTCCCAAGGCACCGGGACATACCGTACGTTCCGAGTACCAGGCCGGAAAGGGAACTCCCTGCCTGATCGCTGTTGAGCAGGATTATACCGGACATGCAAAAGATCTGGCTATGGCTTACGGTCTTGGCATCGGCGGAGCAAGAGCAGGACTCCTGGAGACCACCTTCCGTGTTGAGACCGAGACGGACCTGTTCGGTGAGCAGGCTGTCCTCTGCGGCGGCGTTGTAGCCCTTATGCAGGCAGGTTTCGATACTCTGTGCGAAGCTGGATATGATCCCAGAAATGCATATTTCGAGTGCATCCATGAGATGAAGCTGATCGTTGATCTGATCTATCAGTCCGGCTTCAAGGGCATGAGATATTCTATCTCCAATACTGCTGAGTACGGCGATTACATCACCGGACCCAAGCTGGTTACCGACGAGACCAGAAAGACTATGAAGAAGATTCTGTCCGATATCCAGGATGGTACCTTCGCAAAGGACTTCCTGCTTGAGATGAGCGCCGGCAACAAGGCTCACTTCCTTGCTATGAGAAGAAAAGCTCAGGAGCATCCGTCTGAGAAGGTCGGAGAAGAAGTCCGCAAGCTCTACAGCTGGAGTGATGAGGATAAGCTGATCAACAACTAAGGATCAGCCGGAATAAGCGGATCAACAGCTAAGGATCAGCCGGAATAAGCGGATCAACAGCTAAGGATCAGTCGGAATAAACTGTTTTGCAGCTAAGAATCAGACAGGATAAAAGCTGATTCATAGCTTAGGATCAGACAGAATAAGCTGATGAACAGTCAATGATCAGCTAAAAGAACAAAAAAATGTTTATCTCAGGTGTCCATCCGTATCCGGAAGGGCTGACTTTGTGCACTATGCATGAGGACTGCTGAGATTTAAAAAGGATAAATGGCCCGGGTGCGCTTGCGTACTTGGGTCATTTGTATATATAATCATTTTTAGCTGTATTTTTTTAAGTGTTGAATCTCTGCATATTAATTTTTACAGAGATTCGAAAAAAGCTAGCAGCAAGAACGGAATTTTGGAGGTACTTCATCTATGGGAATGACGATGACGCAGAAGATTCTTGCCCATGCGGCAGGTCTTGATAGCGTGGAAGCGGGACAGCTGATCGAAGCGAAGCTGGACCTGGTCCTGGGCAACGATATCACTTCACCGGTTGCTATCCACGTTATGAATGGTTTTGATAAGAAACAGGTCTTTAATAAGGACAAGATTGCCCTTGTCATGGATCACTTCGTACCCAACAAGGATATTAAGTCAGCGGAAAACACCAAGGAATGCCGTGATTTCTCTGCAAAATATGAGATTACCAACTTTTTTGATGTAGGACAGATGGGAATTGAGCATGCCCTGCTTCCGGAGAAAGGACTTGTTGTAGCCGGGGATGTCGTGATCGGCGCGGATTCCCATACCTGTACCTACGGTGCTCTGGGCGCTTTCTCAACCGGTGTCGGCAGTACCGATATGGCAGCCGGCATGGCAACCGGAAAGGCATGGTTTAAGGTACCTTCCGCCATCAAAGTCGTGTTGACCGGCAAACCTAATAAATGGATTACAGGAAAAGATGTGATCCTTCACCTGATCGGCGAAATCGGTGTGGACGGCGCTCTTTATAAATCTCTTGAATTCACCGGTGACGGTGTGGCAAATCTCTCCATGGATGACCGTCTGACCATTTCCAATATGGCAATCGAAGCCGGCGGAAAGAACGGTATCTTCCCAGTAGATGACAAGACGACTGCCTATATGAAAGAGCATTCCGCCAAAGTCTGGACCGCCTATGAAGCAGATCCGGACGCCGTATATGAAAAAACAGTGACAATTAATCTTTCGACTTTGAAATCTACGATTGCTTTCCCGCATCTGCCCGGCAATACCAGAGATCTGGACCGGGTTGGTGAAGTCAAGATCGACCAGGTCGTCATAGGTTCCTGTACCAACGGCCGGATCCAGGATATGAGAGAAGCGGCTGCAATTCTCAAAGGACATAAGGTTGCAAAAAATGTCCGCTGCATCATTATTCCCGCAACCCAGGCTATTTATCTGCAGAGCCTCAAGGAAGGACTGCTGGAGACCTTTATAGAAGCAGGTGCCGTCGTCAGCACGCCGACCTGTGGTCCCTGCCTGGGCGGTTATATGGGCATCCTGGCGGCAGGAGAGCGCTGCGTGTCCACGACTAACCGCAACTTCGTCGGACGTATGGGACATGTAGATTCAGAAGTCTACCTGGCAAGCCCTGCAGTTGCTGCATCGAGTGCAGTAACAGGCAGAATCAGCGGACCGGCAGAACTGGGACTGTAAGTTTATGGCTTTCCTGGAATGAACTGTTTCCCCGGGACATTTGGCTTTGAGCGAAACAGGATAATAGATGAAACAGACTATTGCAGCAAGTTAGCAGACAGCCTCTGCCTCATGATTATAAGGCAGGGCAGAAGGGATAAATTATGGAGGCACAAGGTACCGTTTTTAAATACGGAGATAATGTAGATACCGATGTCATCATTCCTGCAAGATACCTCAATTCTACCGATCCGGCGGAACTGGCGAGGCACTGCATGGAAGACATTGATAAAGATTTCGTCACGAATGTTCATAAGGGCGATATCATCGTAGCAGACAAGAACTTCGGCTGCGGATCATCACGCGAGCATGCTCCTTTAGCAATCAAGGCTGCCGGAGTCAGCTGCGTTATTGCAGAAACTTTCGCAAGGATTTTTTACCGGAATTCCATCAATATCGGACTTCCGATCATCGAATGTCCTAAAGCTGCCCGGGCAATCAAGGCAGGAGACCGGGTCAAGGTTGACTTTGATTCCGGCCTCATCACTGACCTGACCACAGGAGAAAGCTTCCAGGGGCAGGCTTTCCCGCCATTCATGCAGAAGATCATCACTGCAGGCGGACTGGTAAATTACATAAACGAAGAGAAATAAGAAAGAGCGGCGGCTTGTCGGGAGATGAGCTGCTGCTTTTTTTAAAAACAGACCCGGCAGAAAAAATCCGCTGGGTCTGTAGGAACAAGATTTGCAAAGAGACGCCAGCAAGAAATAAATATGTTGACAAATTATATTGCATAAAATATAATTGCAATTGTAAAGGTACAGAAATACGAGAGCAGCTCGCATTTCAGATCGGTTTTAGAAAGGAGCAGCTAAGCTATGAGTATTTATGATTATTCAGTTCCGCAGGTTAATGGTGAGGATCTTTCTCTTGCAGAGTTTAAGGGTAAGGTCATGCTGATTGTCAATACCGCTACCGGATGCGGTTTTACTCCGCATTATAAACCGCTGGAGGAGATGTACGAAAAATATCATGATCAGGGACTTGAGATTATTGATATTCCATGCAATCAGTTTGCCGGACAGACTCCGGGAACCGATGAGGAAATTCACGAATTCTGCACGTTGAAGTATAATACGCAGTTCCCTCAGATGAAAAAATCTGATGTAAACGGAGAAAACCAGCTGCCGCTTTATAAATATCTGAAGTCCCAGAAGGCCTTTGAGGGCTTCGGAAAGGGTCCGACAGCTCTGATGATGGGAGCCATGCTCAAGAAGATCGACAAGGATTACAAGAATAATCCGGAAATCAAATGGAACTTCACAAAATTCCTGGTAGACCGCGAAGGAAATGTCGTTGCCAGATTTGAGCCTACCGCTGACATGAAGAATGTTGAAAAGGCAGTTTCGGAGCTTATCTGAGAAAAAAGATAGAAAGCAGAGCAATTTTCCATGGAATATTTTGATGTAGTAGACCAGGAAGGTAATCCAACCGGTCTGACGGTAAGCAGAGAAGAAGCACATGCTGAGGGAATCCGCCATCGTACTGCCCACATCTGGATCGTGCGAAAGGAAGGCAGGAGAGTTCAGGTGCTTCTTCAGAAGAGATCTCAAAATAAGGATTCCTTCCCGGGACAGTATGATACGTCTTCTGCCGGACATATTCAGGCAGGTGATCAGCCGCTGGAATCGGCTATTCGTGAATTAGGAGAAGAGTTAGGCATTCATGCCGGACCGGACGACCTTGCATTTATCGGCAATTTCGATATTGTCTACAGCAAAGAATTCCATGGAAAAATGTTCCGGGACAACGAAATTACGTTTGTTTATCTATATAAGCTGCCGGTAGAAATAGATAAACTGACCTTGCAGAAAGAAGAAGTAGAATCGGTTGCCTGGTTTGATCTGGAACAGACCTATCAGGATTGCATGAACCATGATCCAAGGTTCTGCGTTCCGATTGAAGGGCTTGGCATCCTGCGGGAAGCGGTTGGTGAATGAACAGGATGTCATGTTTTTTCTGTGCAGCGTGTAAAAAGGCTGCCTCTGCTTGAAGATGGGACGAAACTCACCTGGATCAATTAAAAAATAAGTATTTACAATTGTGTCAGAATTTTGTATACTAACGTTTGTCGGCAAGAAAGAAAGCTGACACGAATCGGGGTATGGCTCAGTTTGGCTAGAGCGCACGGCTGGGGGCCGTGAGGTCGCAAGTTCGAATCTTGTTACCCCGATTTTTTTGAACCTTAAAAAAAATCGAACATACACTTTTCTGACAGGCAAGATCAAAAAGGATTCGCGGGGAGCGCGTATTGGAATTATCATGTTTCTGATCTTCATTCTGCTCATATAAACAAAACTGATTTCCTGAAGCATACATACAAGCGAGAAAGCTGCGGACTTATGGTCTGCGGTTTTTTTTTATAAATTTTTTCAAAAGGCTGAGGCTAGGGGATAGGTTCCCGTAATGTTATGCAAAATGTATAAAAAAAGACCACGTTCGAAACGCTTCTTTCATAAATTACTGGCTATTTTTAACAAACAGAACGATTTATGCAGGAATTAGAATACAGACTTTCATTTTTCCCTTTTGTAAGTTGTTTAGAAATGTCAAAATCTGTAAAATTTGGATCAGATTTGTGGTATGATAATTTTTAGACAAAGTTTTGTGGATAGTGGAGAAAAGCAAGATATGCGGAATCTGCTGCGGAGCGGATCCCAGTATTTACTCTGATCAAAAGCTTTTCTTCAGGAATTGGGAGGACAAAGGTATGAATGAGGCGGTTTTGATGTATCTGGTGCCGTTTGCCGGTGTGATTGCCCTGCTTTTTGCTCTTTATAATGCCCATACTGTTACAAAACAGGATGCGGGCAATGAGAAGATGCAGTCGATCGCGGGAGCGATCCATGAAGGCGCGCAGGCTTTCCTGATGTCGGAGTATAAGGTGCTGGTTATTTTTGTAGCAGCGCTTTTCCTGATTCTGGGAATTGCCCTGCATAACTGGATTGAGGCTCTCTGCTTCCTGGTAGGAGCGCTGTTCTCGACGCTGGCAGGCTATTTCGGCATGCAGGTAGCGACCCGCGCCAATGTACGTACAGCCAATGCGGCAAAAACATCCGGAATGCCCAAAGCATTGTCCGTTGCTTATCACGGCGGTGCAGTCATGGGCTTTTGCGTCGTTGGATTAGGAATTTTCGGAGCAAGCATCATTTATATGCTCACCGGAGATACGGACATTCTGTTCGGCTACAGCCTCGGTGCTTCTTCCGTAGCGCTTTTTGCCCGTGTCGGCGGCGGTATTTATACAAAGGCGGCTGACGTTGGAGCAGATCTGGTCGGTAAGGTTGAGAATAATATTCCGGAGGATGATCCGAGAAATCCTGCTGTTATTGCGGATAACGTCGGCGATAACGTCGGTGATGTCGCGGGAATGGGAGCGGACCTCTTTGAATCTTACGTCGGAGCTCTTGTATCGGCCGTTACCCTGGGAATTACTGCTTATGAGGCGCCCGGTGCTATGTATCCGCTGGTTCTTGCCATGGTGGGAATTATTGCATCTATCATTGGTACCTTCTTTGTAAGAGGAAAAGAGGGCGGAAATCCCCAGAAGGCGCTCAATACCGGAAGCTATGTTGCATACGTCATTGTCATTGTTTTTTCCCTGATCCTCAGCAATGTATACTTCCATGAGATGAAGGAAGGAATCGCGGTAATCTTCGGTCTGCTGGTTGGATTTGTGATCGGACAGATGACGGAGATTTATACATCTGATAAATACAAATATGTTCAGAAGATTGCGGAACAATCCGAGACGGGTTCGGCTACGACCATTATTTCCGGACTGGCTGTCGGCATGAGGTCTACGGTTGTGCCGATCATCTGCATCAGTATTGGTATCCTTGTTTCCTATCTGACAGCAGGCCTTTACGGTATCGCTCTGGCGGCGGTTGGCATGCTGGCCACGACCGGCAGTACCATTGCAGTAGACGCATACGGTCCGATTGCGGATAACGCAGGCGGTATCGCGGAGATGTCCGGACTGGAGGAAAGCGTAAGGGATATAACAGATACGCTGGATTCGGTGGGAAATACGACTGCGGCAATCGGAAAGGGATTTGCCATTGGTTCCGCGGCTTTGACTGCTCTTGCTCTGTTCGTCTCTTATACCCAGGCAGTTGATCTTAAGGCAATCGACCTGGTCAACCCGCGGGTTATTATCGGACTTTTCGTCGGAGGCATGCTGACTTTCCTCTTCTCAGCTATGACTATGGAATCTGTTTCCAAAGCGGCTTATAAGATGATCGAGGAAGTCAGAAGACAGTTCCATTCTGATCCAGGCATTCTGGAAGGAACCAGCCGTCCGGATTATAAATCCTGCGTCGGCATTTCCACAAATGCAGCGCTTCATGAAATGATCTTCCCCGGAATCCTGGCAGCAGGATCTCCGATCATCATGGGAGTTCTTCTTGGAACCGAAGCACTGGGCGGCATGCTGGCAGGAGCGCTGGTTACCGGTGTCCTGATGGCAATCTTCATGTCCAACTCCGGCGGTGCCTGGGACAATGCCAAGAAATATATCGAAAGCGGGAAGCATGGCGGAAAGGGCAGCGAAGCTCACAAAGCAGCTGTTGTCGGCGACACTGTAGGCGATCCTTTCAAGGATACCTCAGGACCATCCATCAACATCCTGATCAAGCTTATGACTGTCGTATCACTTGTATTCGCGCCGCTCTTTATTGCGATAGGCGGATTGCTGTAAATCAAAATGCGATAAATGCAATGAGCAGTCACGGAAAAATTTATTAAAATAAAAACACTCAACAGCAGCTTTATAAAAAAAAGCCCCGTCCGCCCGGACGGGGCTTTTCAATAAGTTTCAATAAAGACGCTGAAAATGAATGCAGACCAGCCAAAGTGACTGTCACTTTGGC
>JAXJVN010000050.1:0-2783 GCA_036308545.1 Eubacterium sp.
AATATGTCATTCTGAATGATTTTCGTTCGGACACGAAGGACAGCCGCACCTATGGCGTGATCCGCGCGGATGAGATCGAGGGAGATACGATTTTTGTCCTCAGGAGGAGGGGCTTTTGAGGAAGTTCTGGAAAGCAGCCAATAAAGCCCTGGACGTTTTCGTTATCCTTGTCTGTCTTTTCTGCGTGCTGATCTGCGGATATGCCATGGTCGATACGGCATTGGTTTACAATGCGGCGTCGGATGACAGCCTTCTGAAATATAAACCTGCTTTGCTCAATCCAGGAGAGGCGGAAGACAGGACGCTCGGGATTGCATGGCTTACCATCGACGAGACGACGATCGACTATCCTGTCATGCAGGGAGCAACCAACGAAGAATATCTCAACAAGGATCCGGAAGGCAACTACTCCCTGTCGGGCAGCATCTTTCTGGATTACCGCAACCATGCGGATTTTTCCGATGATTATTCACTGGTTTACGGCCATCACATGGCAGGCGGAGCAATGTTCGGAGCATTGGACGATTTCCTGTCGGATGAGTTTCTGACGTCGCATCGGACAGGCACGCTGGTCGTAGGGCAGAAGGTATACGACCTGGATATTTTTGCGTCCATGGCCACGACGGCAGACGTAAAGGAAATCTTTGAGCCTACGGAAACGGAAGGCACACTAGAGTACGTTCGAGAAAACGCCCAGCATCTCTTGGATGTGCCGGAGGGACGCCTGGTCGGGCTTTCTACCTGCGCGGATGCGGATACTGAGGACAGGACGGTCGTTTTTGCAGCCCTTCAGGATAATGGCAGAACGCTCGCTGACTTAAGAAGTGATACCAGGGAGCAGGACAAGACCGTACAGCCGCAGACCGCCGAACGGAAGAAGGACTCTGACGGAAGGACGCTGTTATGGATCATTCTTGCCGCCTGCATGATTGCTGCGGGCATTGCCATCTGGAACGTTCATAAGAAACGTACGGGAAAGAAGAAAAATAGTAAATATCATAAACATCAATAACCGTCTGAAGACACATAACATCAATGACTGTCCGAAGACACATAAGCTCGAGAATATATAAGCGCTAAGCAAGGTGAGCTTCGAAGGATGTTTTTTATCAGGAAACGAAGGGATGAGCAATATGGAGAAAATCAGGAGATTTCTGGCAGGACTGTTGTCCCTGTCAGCAGGGTTCTTAGTCACCTGTGTCTCTGTATGGGCTGACAGCGCGGGAAGCTCCAACCAGGTAACCGGAACCATAAACGGCCCGGTTACGATCGCTTTTACCAATGCAAAGGATGGTGTCGTCCCTACAGCAATCCATTTAAACATTGCACCTTATGTATTCCTTGCCGCTCTGGCAGTCATCGGCATTCTATTGATTCTGTGCCGGAGAAGACATGGGAAAAACAGCATGTCCGCATGGCTTCTGATTGCAGCTTTATGTGTGTCATCGGTCTGGTACCTTCCGTTCCGTGTAGAGGCGGCGGAGGAGCAGAACTCAGCTGACGATATTCCGATTCAGGAAGAAAGGTCGGAGGAACCGGACACATCCATTTCTGAGCAGTCGGAGGAAGCTTCGCCGGACGCTTTGGAGGAGCAGAAAACTTCTGCTACGCCAAACGCATTGGAAGAGGAGAAGACTTCTGGTTCACCTGATGCATTGGAAGAGCAGAAGGCTTCTGCTTCACCGAACGCATTGGAGGAGCAAAAGGCTTCCTATTCGCTGACGCTGACCAATACCGTCACAGGGAATATGGGATCGCGGGATCTTTTCTTCAAATTTACGCTTACGGTAACAGGAGAAGACTCTGGGAAGACGCTTACAGTGGATCTGAGTAAAGGGTCTGCCTCGGACGGAGCAGGTCATGCAAATCCACAGTCCTTTCAGGTCGGAACGGATGGATCGTTTACAAAGGCGTTCTATCTGCAGAGCGGTCAGGCAATCGTAATCCACGATATCAGCCAGGGTGCAGCTTATACCGTAACGGAAGATAACGGGACCTATATGCTTTCCTGGAATGTTTCAGAGCAAAAGCCTGTGTCGGCAGAAACACCTGTCCCGTCAGCGAAGCAGCAGGAAGAGCCGGCGTCAGAGACTTCGCAGAGTGATGACCTTAACGCGCAGAAGACGAATCAGAATGAGGTTCGGGAAGATGATCCTGATGCCCCCGGATCGGATGCACAGAATGCAGAAGAAGGCATGACCAAAGCTTCTGATAGCGGAGCCGTTTCAAATTCGTCTGTTAAGACAAATACGGCGCCGGAAAATGAACTATCCGCCGCAAATGATAATGCAGATGAGACTAAAGCATCTTCTTCAGAAGCTGTGGAGAATAATAATCGTGTAGAGGCTAAACATGCAGACGCTAATCGTGGCGATGCTGCAGAGAAAATAGCAGATGGAAGCAATATTTCTTCCACGGAAGCGGCGGAGACTGAAAGCAGTACAGCTCTGACAGAAGATCTGACGGAAGGAACGGGATCTGAATAAAAATCAGATCAGGAAAGCAAGGATTCAGGAACGGATCTTTTTAGATACGAATGAGAAGGACTTAAGAGACATGCGCAAAGCAGGTTTTTCCATTTTAATATTGGCCGCTGCGCTGTTTTTCCTGCCGATACGGGCGTATGCAGGCTGCTATACGCCTGTCACTGTATCCGTACCGGTGAAGGGGTCGTCCGCTTATACGATTACGGCTGAGGACGGATCGCCGGAGGCAAATGAAGAAAAGGTTTCGCCGGGCGGGTCCTTTACCGTCAATGTGGAGGAACCCGGTACCTATACCTA
>JAXJVN010000051.1:0-30506 GCA_036308545.1 Eubacterium sp.
TCACACACGACAAGCTTGCTTGTCGGTGGGTGAATGACTTATTGGCACGCCCCGATATGAGGAAGAAGTGGGGCGCTGGTGTCCGGTGGACACCGCTTAGCGCCGACCGAGCGAAGCGAGAACGGGGCTAAGCGAATTCCGAATATCAGGGCAGATTGTGGGAGCGCGAAGCGCGGAACAATCTGGTATCATACTTTTGGCACATACATCATTTTAATGAAATTCCTATAACGAACGAATGGATTTATAGGATTCATGAAGAGGTTGTTTTATTTTATGAAAACGGTCGGCGTAATTGCAGAATTTAATCCCTTCCATAATGGCCACGGATATTTCCTCCGGGAAGTCCGTGAACAATCCGGTGCAGATTATATCGTCGCTGTGATGAGCGGTGATTTCGTTCAGCGCGGTACGCCCGCAGTCTTTAATAAATATATCCGGACTGAAATGGCCCTTGCAGGAGGCGCTGATCTGGTATGTGAACTTCCTCCTGCCGCTTCCTGCGGCAGTGCAGAGCGTTTCGCCACAGGCGCTATCTCGCTCCTGGAAAGCATGGGATGTATCCGGGAGCTTTGGTTTGGAAGTGAATGCGGCAATGCGGACCTGCTGACCCGGTGTGCCGGTCTTCTGCTTGAGGAACCCGAGCAGTTCCGAACGGTGCTGAAGGAAGAATTGAAAAAAGGACTGACTTTTCCTGCTGCCAGATCAAAAGCTGCAGAAGAATATCTGAAAGATAAAAAAGTTTCTTCCATTCTGTCCATGCCAAATAACATACTGGGAATCGAATATATTAAGGCACTGCAAAAGGCCGGCTCCTTTATCCGTCCCTGCACCCTGCAGCGTCTGGGCAGCGCTTACTCAGACACAGAAGTCAGAGAAGGCTCTCTGCCTTCTGCCGCTGCCATACGAACTCAGATTCTGACTCTTCCCGCAACGGATTACTCTTCCCTGAAAGAATGGCTGCCTGCACGCTCATTTGAAGTTTTACACAGCCGCGGGAAAAGCTGTCCTCCTATTACAGAAAATGATTTCTCTGATATGCTGATCTACCGTCTTCTCAGGGAAGATTCCGATACGCTGACTTCTTATCTGGATATAAATCCGGACCTTGCAAGAAGAATCTGCAATCTTCGCAGCCAATTTCTTTCCTTCTCCACATTCGCTGACCTGGTCAAAACGCGCAACATAGCCCGCAGCGCAGTAAACCGTGCCCTGCTTCATATCCTGCTCGGCATCAAATCGGAGGAAGCATCTGCCCTGGACAAGCCTTCCTATATCCGAATTCTTGGATTTCGCAGAGAAAGCAGTCCTCTTCTGACTCTTCTTGCCGATACCAGCCGGGTACAGCTCGTCACCCGTACTTCGGACCTGGAACATAATCCGGCTCTTCGTCACACTCATACGGAGCATTTTGCTTACGATCTCTACGAAACCATACGCGCAAAAAAAGCCGGAGAAGCTTTTCTTGCGGAAGCTTCCCGGCCATTGGTTCTTCTATAAACTTATATTTAGTTCTTAAAGCTGTGCACCGGTGCCGGAATTCTCCCGCTCCTGTGTATGAATGCTTCGCAGGAGAAGGTGTTGACCGGCATGATGGGTGCGCTTCCCAGTAGTCCTCCGAATTCCAGCCTCTCTCCTGCTTTCTTGCCGATTGCGGGAATCAGGCGTACTGCTGTGGTTTTCTGGTTTACCATACCAAGGGCCATTTCGTCTGCCATGATTCCGGAAATGGTCGTCGCTGTTGTATCTCCGGGGATTGCGATCATATCAAGTCCTACGGAGCAGACGCAGGTCATGGCTTCGAGTTTTTCAAGAGTGAGCGCTCCGGCTTCCGCCGCATTGATCATGCCCTGGTCCTCGCTGACCGGAATGAAAGCGCCGGACAGGCCGCCTACATAAGAGGATGCCATAACGCCGCCCTTTTTGACCTGGTCATTCAGGAGTGCAAGAGCAGCTGTTGTGCCGGGAGCACCTGCCTTCTCCAATCCGATTTCTTCCAGAATATCCGCAACAGAGTCTCCGACAGCGGGCGTCGGAGCCAGTGAAAGATCGATGATCCCAAAAGGAACTCCCAGCCTCCTGGAAGCTTCCTGGGCAACCAGCTGCCCGATTCGGGTAACCTTAAAAGCTGTCTTTTTTATCGTCTCGCAGAGAACTTCAAAATTTTCTCCTCTGACCTTTTCAAGGGCATGCTTTACAACGCCGGGCCCGGATACCCCGACATTAATAACTGTATCAGGCTCGGTTACGCCATGAAAAGCACCGGCCATGAACGGATTATCATCCGGTGCATTGCAGAAAATGACAAGCTTGGCACATCCCATACACTCATTATCTTTGGTTGCTTCCGCCGTTGTCTTGATTATTTCGCCCATCAGGCGGACGGCATCCATATTTATACCCTGTTTTGTGGAGGCAACATTGATAGAACTGCAGACCAGGTTTGTCGTCGCAAGGGCCTTGGGTATGGAACGGATAAGCAGCTCGTCTGCTTTTGTCATTCCTTTGGAAACCAAAGCCGAATAGCCGCCCAGGAAATTAACCCCTACCGCCTCTGCCGCGCGATCAAGTGTCTGCGCGATTGATACAAAATCATCCGTCGTTTTGCATGCAGCGCCTCCGATCAGGGCAATCGGCGTTACAGAAATCCGTTTATTGACGATCGGTACGCCATAATCTTCCGAAATTTCCTGTCCGACTTCAACCAGTCTTGCTGCCCTGGTCGTAATCTTTTCATAAATTTTGGAATTCATGCGGTCCAGGTCTGAATCAATACAGTCCAGAAGGCTGATTCCCATGGTAATAGTACGAACGTCCAGGTTTTCCTGGTCGATCATTTCATTTGTTTCATTCGCTTCAAAAATACTGATCATGGTTATCTTCTCCACTTCTGCAATATTTCGAAATTACAAGGCAAAAAAACTATCGGGATCAGATTCTGTGCATCATGTCGAAAATATCTTCGTGCTGGCAATGAATTTTTACACCGATCTTGTCGCCGAGTTCATCCAGTTCCTTCTGAAGCTGTCCAATGCTCTTATCACACTTGGTAATATCCGTAATCATCATCATATGGAAGAAGCCCTGCAGAATAGTCTGGGAGATATCTTCAATATTTACATTATTTTCTGCCAGATAATTGCAGACACCCGCGATAATACCCACGCGGTCTTTTCCGGTTACCGTAATAATTGTCTTTTTCATGTCATCCTCCTTTACCATTCCAGTTCCTGGCCGGCATCTCCACGTTTTGCAACTTCGATTGGAAAGTCCCTGGCCGTATAGGGATTGTCGCCCATCGTTACTTCTGCGCTTACGGTTTCATAAGCAAGCTGCGGGTAATTATTCTCAGCGCTTAAATGGCCAAGCATAATGTATTTCATGTCGTCATGAAGGATCTCGGACAGAAGCTGTCCGCAGGTTTCATTGGACAGATGTCCTTTATCTGAGAGAATTCTCATCTTCAAAGGGTAAGGATATCGTCCTGCTTCCAGCATGTTGACGTCGTGATTTGCCTCGAGCAGGATCGCATCCAGGTGCCTGAGATGATTCAGCGTATACTGACTGTAACATCCCATGTCTGTAGCAACCGCGCAGCTTTTTCCTCCATTTTCAACACGGTAGCCAACCGGATCCGCTGCGTCATGAGATATTGAAAATGGGTTTACAGAAAGATCGCCCACTGTCACCGGTTCATCCGCCCGAATCTCATGATAAAGGCCCTCTGGAATTTTCCCTGCTTTCAGTCCGGGATTGTTTAAAATGGCATTCCATGTTTTTCGGGTAGCATAGATTGGTTTTCCATACTTTCTGGCAAAAACGCCCAGGCACTTTATATGGTCCGAATGCTCATGCGTAATAAAAACCGCATCCACATCCGCTGAAGTAAAGCCAAAAGAATTAAGACCCTGTTCTATTTTCTTACCGCTGACGCCGGCATCAATCAAAATGCTGGTCGTATCGCTCCCTGCGAAAATAGAATTGCCATTACTCCCGCTGGCAAGACTGCACATCCTCATAAATGCTTGCTTATTCTCCCCTGTTCCTGCTATATTTTGCAATCAAAATATTATTTTCTGCTTTTTTTCCTTTAAACCCGCATCGGGGACTTAAGGTACCTGATTTTTAATCAGCAAAGAGATTCTCTCGTCAATCTGCTTTTTTGTTTCTTCCGGACTGCCGCTATTATCGATAAGGAAGGAACAGTTCGTGCGGAAAGCATCTTCTTTCATTTGATTTGCCATGATGGCTTCGATCTTCTCGTCCGAATATCCCCTGGATTCCATGAGCCGATGGCGTCGGACCTCTTTATCTGCATAAACATACCACAACTGGTCGCAGATTTCATCATATTTTTCCTCCAGCGCAAGCGCGGATTCCAGAAAAAAGAAAGTTCTTCCCCGACTTCTTTCTTCTTCTTTTATGCGTATGATTTCTCTCCTGACAGCAGGATGGGTCAGTTCGTTGAGCTGTTCAAGCAGATTCCGGTCAGAAAAAACAGCAGCGGCAATTTTCTTCCGGTCCAGGCTTCCGTCCTGCAGCAGCACTCCACTTCCGAACAGATGAATAACCTCATGATAAAGCATGCCGCCCTTATCCATCAGCTGCCTTGCCAGCAGGTCTGTTTTCAGGCAATAAGCGTCATAACGGTTTTCCAGATAATCCATCACCAGGCTTTTTCCGGACCCTACTCCTCCGGTAATTCCTATGAAATACATAATATTCTCCATTTTTCCCGTTCTCTGAAGCAGTCATTCCGGTGGAATTTTTTTCATATGCGCATCAATGGACTTGCATCCACAGTTCTGCCCGAAGAACTGCTTCAGCTTACTTGGCTTCATACCAGTCTGTTCCCGTATTCATTTCCACTTCCAGGGCAACCTTCAGGCTGGCAGCTCCGGTCATTTCTTCTTTCAGCAATTTGGATACCGGTTCCAGTTCCTCTTTCGGCACCTCCAGGATCAGTTCATCATGGACCTGAAGAACAAGGCGGGATTTCCAGCCTTCCTTTCTTAATCTGCGGTCCACATTGACCATAGCGATTTTGATAACATCCGCAGCCGATCCCTGAATCGGAGCATTCATGGCGACCCGTTCTCCAAACTGCCGCCTCATGAAGTTCTTCTCTTTGAGTTCGGGTACCGGTCTCCGACGTCCGAAAATAGTCTCAGAATATCCCTTCTCTTTGGCAGATTCAACCAGTCCGTCCAGAAACGCTTTTATTTTCGGATAGGTTTCAAAATACTTTTTAATGTATTCCTGTGCTTCTTTCTGCGAAATACTGAGGTCCTGGCTCAAGCCGAAAGAGCTGATGCCATAAATAATGCCAAAATTAACGGCCTTGGCATTTCTTCTCTGCAGCGGAGTTACCTGCTCAAAGGGGACATGGAAAACCTGAGAAGCTGTAATTGCATGAATATCCTTCTCCTCCCTATAAGCTTCGATCAGCTGTTCGTCACCGGACATATGGGCAAGCATCCTGAGTTCAATCTGCGAATAATCCGCATCCAGGTAAACGCATCCTTGCTTCGGTACAAAAGCTTTTCGGATCTCCCGTCCCAATTCCATGCGAACCGGAATATTCTGGAGATTCGGTTCAGAGCTGGAGATTCTGCCGGTTGCCGTTATTGTCTGGTTGAACAGGGAATGGATTCTTCCATCTGCCGCCGCATAAGTATCCAGAGAATCCGCATAGGTTGACTTCAGTTTCGTCAGCTGCCGGTAATCCAGGATATCCCGGACAACCGGTTCATATTCCGCCAGTTTTTCCAGGACATCCGCCGCTGTGGAGTATCCTGTCTTTGTCTTTTTTCCGCCGGGCAGCTTCATCTCTTCAAAAAGTACGGTTCCCAGCTGTTTCGGCGAATTAATATTGAATTCATGGCCCGCCAGTTTGTAGATTGTCTTTTCTTTTTCTGCGATTCCAAGAGCCAGTTTCCGACTGATATTCTTCAGGACGTCACTCTTAAGCTCCATACCCTCTTCTTCCATATGATGGAGCGTAAAGGCAAGCGGCATTTCCAGGTCTTCATAAAGGCCTCTCATCCCGTCTTTTCCAAGTTCGTCCAGTACCGGATGCAGAACGAGAAGAGCTGAGAAGGCACAGTTTCCGGCATACTCTGCCGCTTTCTCATTTTCCATTGCCGAAAGGTCCGGAAGCTTCCTGTTCTGAAAGATTTCCTCAGCTGAACGCAGCTCCCTGCCTGCATATTTTCTGGCCGTCAGATCATAAGGATAATCGGATGGCAAAGGGTCCAGAAGATAGGATCCGATCTCCATATCATATAGTTCTTTTCGTTCCTCTGCCTCTGCCAGGTCCAGCATTTTCTTGAGTCCAAAGGTAGAAACGCGAATGTCTGAATTCAGGATTCTTCCTGTAAGGTCCAGAAGATAAGAAACTGCAAACCCGTCCTGCGGATCCTGCTGTTCATCGCCAAAAAGCGACATCTGCGTCCCGACAGCATTCACGGCAGCTGCCGGCAGATAAACTGTACGTTCCTCCGAAAGAGAAACGGCAAGCCCTATGACTCTACGTACTGCTTTTACCCGGTCATAATCTCCGAGCAGAAAAATACCAAGTTCATTCGAAGCAAAAATTTCCTTTTCAAAAGCATCCGCTTCTTTTTTTTCTCTCAGTACTGCAACATGAAATGCCCTTTCTTCTTTTCGCGGCTGATCTTTCCTGTCAAATTCGGAAAGCAGATTTTTAAAGTCGAGTTTCTTAAACATACGGAAGGCTTCTTCCGTATGAATATCCCGGAGAACCGCGTCTTCTTCTTTTAATTCGATCGGGACATTCGTATCAATGGTCGCCAGTTCTTTGGAAAGGACTGCGAGATCATAGTGGTCCCGCATGGCCTCCATGGCGCGTTTCGGTTTGATCTCTTCCAGATGTTCGCGGGCATTTTCCAGATTTCCGAACTCCTGAAGAATTTTCTGCGCTGTTTTTTCACCCACTCCCGGAAGGCCCGGAATGTTATCCGAAGAATCACCCATCAGCGATTTTATCTCAATAACCTGCCGGGGTGTAATGCCGTAAACCTTCTCTACTTCTTCCGGAGTGAAGTTCTGTATTGTCGTCTGTCCTTTTACGGTCTTGGGCAATAAAATGCGGATATGTTTGTCCGCAAGCTGAAGCAGATCGCGGTCTCCGGAAAAAATAACTGCATCGAGTCCCTGTTCCTGGCTTCTCTTTGCAATTGTCCCCAGGATATCATCCGCTTCATATCCTTCTCTGGTCAGGATCGTAATTCCCAAGGCCTTAAGGACTTCTTTCATGACCGGAACCTGTTCACGCAGCTCATCCGGCATGGGATGACGGGTCCCCTTGTACTCAGGGAACTTCTTGTGGCGAAAAGTCGGCGCTGACAGGTCAAACGCAACTGCCAGGTATTTCGGATTCTCTTCCCGGATTACTTTGAAAAGCATGTTGAGGAAACCGTAAACCGCGTTTGTATGCAGTCCTTCTGAATTCGTCAGAAGAGGCAGTCCGTAAAAAGCACGGTTCAAGATGCTGTGTCCGTCAATCAGAAGTATTTTTTCGCGTTCCGGCATGTTGTTTTCCTTTCTTTACTGTCCTGCTATTTCACATATGAAGCGCGAGGGCTCTATCCTCTTGTCGTAGCGCTCCCGCACGCTGTAAATATGAAGGTCTTCCTTTGCTCTGGTCATCCCGACGTAAAGCATCCGGCGCTCTTCTTCCATGTCCGCTGACAGAACTGCTTTTTTGTATGGGATGATTCCTTCATTCACATCCAGAATATATACTGAATTATACTCCATTCCTTTGGATGCGTGCAGGGTTGATATCATGACGCCTTTTCTGGCATCGGTATCGGATTTCTGCTTTTTTTCTTCCTGCAGGCGATCGCGATAACGGTCCATGGCATCGGTCCATTCCTGCAGGCTTTTATAATTTCTGGCACTTTCTGCAAGTTCATCCAATATCTGAAAAAGCTCTTCCTTCTGAATATGATGTTTCCCCGCATATTCTGACAGATATTGTTCATATCCAATCTGTTTTCGGATGTAAATCACTGCTCCATAAGGCGGAAGCTTTTTCAGCATAGCAAGATCATTCTGCATAGTCTCTACGCGGTCGCACATCCAGTCTTTATCCTCATAATAATCATATAGAAGGTCAAAGGTAATGACCGGATCCCGAAAAGCATCTCTGGAAAAATAGCGATTGGGTTTATTATAAATCTGCAGAAAGAGAGCTCTATTCTTTTCCCCCGCTGCAATTCTCATGTAGGCAAGCAGGTCTTTGCAGATCCAATGATCGTAGACGCAGGGAAGGATATCCGCCGCAGTGAACGGTACATGCCAGGCCATCAGCTGTTCAATCGCCTCCCGGCAGCCGGAATTCGTACGGAAGAGAACAGCCATGTCTTCATATGCCTCTCCCTTTTCATGTGCCTTCCGAAGCTTCTGTGCCAGATTAGAACACTCTTCTCTCGGATCTTTGAATTCAGCAAACAGGACCTGTCCGCCCTCCTCTTTCTCTGCTTTTAGTTCCTTTTTATAGCGCTTTTTGTTATGACAGATCAGGCGTCCTGCCGCATCCAGAATTTCCGGATGACTCCGATAGTTTACGTTCAGATTAACCGTTCTGCAGTCCGGATAATCCTTCGGAAAATGAAGCATAATATCCGGATTTGCCCCGCGAAAGCGATAAATGCTCTGGTCGTCGTCTCCGACAATGAACAGATTATTGCAGGGGCGCGCCAGCATACGGATGATCTTATATTGAAGCGGACTGATGTCCTGAAACTCATCAATCAGAAAGTATTGAAACCGCTGCTGCCATTTTTGCAGGACTTCCGGTCTGCTGCAGAAAAGTTCATAGCATCTGACAATAATATCATCGAAATCCAGCAGACGGTTTTCTTTTTTCCAATCTTCGTAAATCCTGCATGCTTTTCGGAAGGTCTCTGAAGGGAGGACAGAAGAATAAAAATTTTCCAGTGAAGTTCCGCTTCCCTTTAACAGGCTGATCTCCCGCGCAGTCTGGGCAGGCAGCTCGGCCTCTGCATCGGAATCCGGAAAGATGTGCGAAAGAATTTCTTTCAGAAGTTTCAGTTTGTCCCGTTCTGAAAGCACCTCCGGCCTGGCCTGCCGGTCGGACGCTCTCAGGATGTTATAGTAAATACTATGGAAAGTCCCGAATGTGATCTCGGAATATTCCCTCCCGCTTTCTTTCAAGAAACGCTGTCTCATTTCAGCAGCTGCCGCTCTTGTGAACGTCACTACCAGAATCCGGTTTCCTGCTGTCCCTGCGTTCAGGAGATTTTGCAAACGGCCGGCAATGACAGCCGTTTTGCCGGATCCCGGTCCTGCCAGAACCATCATAGGACCATTCTTATGTTGTACTGCCTCCTTCTGCCGTTCGTTAAAATCCATTCCCATCCTCTAAATTTTTCTGCTGTTACGGAAAAGGACTGCCTGTTGCGGCAGCCCCTTTCTTTTGCAAAATCTTTATTTATGCCTGTTCCAGCTTTTCCAGACCGGCTTTCAGACGTTTGACCGTTTCCTCTTTGCCCAATACTTCCATCAGTCCGGTGGCGCCTGCCGGAGTAGCCTGTTTTCCGGACACGGCTGTCCGTAGCGGCCACATGACCGTATTCACCTTCATTTCGTTCTCTTTCGCATACTGAGAGAGTGCCGAAAAAAGGCTGTCATTATCAAACGCATCTGCCTTCTCCAGAAGCGGAATCACATCTTCAAGCACCTTCCTGGATGTTTCCGGCGTGCTCTTGCTCTTCTTGTGCGTGTACATGCTGACATCATAGTCCGGCACTTCACGGAAGAAATCGACCTGCTCTTCTATATCCGGGAAGACCTGGATACGGGACTGAACCATAGCAGCGACCTTTTTCCGGTCGATTCCCTCCGGAAGATATTGATCCAGATAAGGAAGGGCCTTGTCAAAAAATTCGTCCGCATCCAGTTTCTTAATATACTCGCCGTTCATCCACTTGAGCTTGGTCATGTCAAAAACGGCAGGGCTCTTATTGATCCTGTGATAATCAAATTCCTTTACCAGCTCCGGCAGTGAAAAAATTTCATTATCATCCGCCGGGCTCCATCCTAACAGGGCAACATAATTGACAATTGCTTCTGCCAGAAATCCCTGGTCCAGCAGGTCTTCAAAAGAAGAATGTCCGGATCTCTTTGAAAGCTTCTGCCCTTCTTCATTGGTGATTAACGGACAGTGAATATATTCCGGCGGATTCCAGCCGAACGCAGCATAGATACGGTTATATTTCGGCGTGGAAGACAGGTATTCGTTGCCGCGCACCACATGCGTGATGCCCATGATATGGTCATCTACAACATTTGCGAAATTATAGGTCGGATAGCCGTCAGACTTAATCAGGATCAGGTCGTCCAGCTCATCATTATTTACTGTAATGTTGCCGTAGATCTCATCGTGAAAGGTCGTCGTACCTTCTGTCGGCATATTGAAGCGGATTACGTAAGGCTTGCCTGCATCCAGATTTGCCTGGATTTCTTCCTTTGACAGATGCAGGCAGTGTTTGTCATAGATCGAGATTTCCTTACCTGCTACGGTCCTTCTTAAGCCCTCGAGCCTCTCTTTTGTGCAGAAGCAGTAATAAGCATCACCGGATTCGATCAGCATTTTCGCATACTTCAAATAAATTCCGGATTTCGCGCGCTCACTCTGTACATAAGGGCCAACTCCGCCGTCCTTATCCGGTCCCTCATCATGCTCCAGCCCGGCTTCCTTCATGGTTCTCTTGATAATATCCAGCGCGCCTTCCATAAAGCGTTCCTGATCGGTATCTTCAATACGAAGCATAAACTTTCCGCCTGCATGCTTCGCGATCAGATAAGAATAAAGCGCGGTACGGAGATTTCCTACATGCATTCTGCCTGTCGGACTCGGCGCAAATCTAGTTTTAACCATTGTCATGCCTCGATTCCCTTGTCTTTCAGATAATCAATAACGGAGCCGACGGTCGTCAGCTTTTCCATGTCTTCTGCCGGAATTTCAAGATTATAATCTTCTTCCAGAGTCGTCAGAAGTTCAAACAGATCCAGGGAATCCGCTTCCAGATCTTCTTTAAATCTGGATTCCGGTTTGATTTCGTCCTCGGAAAGATCGAGCTGTTCAGCAAGGATTTGTTTCATTTTCTCAAGCATGATGGTTCCTCCCTAATTTCTTAAATATCAATGTTTATAACCGGTTTTTTCTTTACTGTTCCGGAATTGCTCTCCCGTGTTTTTTCCCCTCTGCACCGGCGTGTTCCTCTCCCTCAAATGGAATGAAACGAGACGCGCTTAAAGCCAGGCCGATCTCAAACATCAGGAAAATGACAGATGTACCGCCGAAACTGACAAAGGGCAGCGTAATGCCTGTTGTAGGAATAATGCCAAGAACGACAGACACATTTCCGATGACCTGAATGGCAACGTGCGAAAATATACCGCTTACCATCAGGGTGCCATACAGGTCCTTTGCGTTTCTTGCTATAAAAAACAGACGGTACAGCAGATATGCGAAAAGCACCAGAACGATGATCGCACCGAAGAGGCCAAGTTCTTCACAGATAATCGAAAAGATCATATCGTTCTGCGCTTCCGGAATAGCCGAAAGTTTCTGGGTGCTGTTGCCCAGCCCCTTGCCAAAGAAGCCTCCGCTTCCGATTGCATAAAGTCCTTCCAGCAGCTGATCGGCTTCCGTCAGGTCACTGTTTTCAGGCTGCAGCCAGGCAAGGATACGCCTGATTCTGAAATTCTCACTGTTGGTCAGATTATTCTTCAGATAATAGAGGAACAGGAGAACAATGATCGTCAGTCCTGCGATCAGAACCAGCCAGGGCAGTGTTTTTGGATGGGAAAGGAATGTGACGACGACTACAATGCCAAAGATAATGATAGCAGTACTTAAGTTCTCCGTCAGCTTCCATGCAGCCGCTGCCTGAATGCCTCCTAAAAGAAGCAGGGTCAGAACTCCTTTAAATGTAGCAACATTGCGGCCCATTCTCAGAATCGCGTAAGGCATAAAAAGAATAACAGCAATCTTAGCAACCTCCGCAGGCTGAAAAGTAGCAAATCCCAGATTAATCCATCTTCTGGCGCCTCCGGCAGTGTAGCCAAGAGGAGTCTGAACTGCCAGCATAAGCAGCAGCGCAAGCACATAAAAAAGCGGTGCCAGCCTGATAAATGTTCTGTAGTTCCGGGTGGAAATAAAAAGTCCAAATGCAACAGCACCTAAGGTGATGATGGCCTGATGCCGAAAATAATACATATCGTTGCCGATACTGTAGGTTGCCTCATAAGAGCTTGCGCTGTAAAGCATGATCAGTCCGAATGTGATCAGAATAATGACGACTGACAGAAGGCTGTAATCATAGTATCCGGAGCCGGCATTTTTTCGTTTCTTTTTTCTTACCGCCCTTTGGGATTTCTCTGTCATTTCCAATCCTCGCAAGTTTATCAATAGATTTCCTTCTTCGGTACTGACAGGATTATGTCAGAGCAGAATACAGTTATTTATTATAGAATAAAAGGACCCCTCGTTACAAGGAGTCCTTTTATCCAAAAAGCCCTGTCCGGAATTAATCCTCTACATAGGGCAGAATTGCAAGATGTCTTGCGCGCTTTACAGCAAGCGTAACTGCTCTCTGATGTTTTGCGCAGTTTCCGGTTACGCGTCTGGGAAGGATTTTCCCGCGCTCAGAGATAAATCTTCTGAGTTTTACACCGTCTTTGTAATCAATTACATTATCTTTTCCGCAGAACTGGCAGACTTTTCTTCTTCTGTGCGGAGCTCTTTTTCTGAAAGGTGCGGATTCTCTGTCATTTGTATAAGCCATTTTATTTTCCTCCTGTCTTATTTCTTTTCCAATCACTCTTCGTCCGTACGAACGATGAGATATCTCAGAACATTGTCCATGATACGTGCATGTCTCTCAACCTCAGCCGGAGCTTTCGCATCCGCCTCAAACGGGATGAAATAATAATAGGCTTCTTTTTCCTTTGCGATCTCATAAGCAAGACGCTTCTTGCCCTGGTCTTCTACTTCGCCGATGGTCGCGCCGGTACGGTTAATGTAATCTTTTGCCTTTTCAACAACGGCTGCTCTCGCGTCGTCATCCAGCTTTGCACTTACAACAAGTGCAAGTTCATACTTGTGCATAATGTTCCTCCTTCTGGACATATGGCTTCCTGCATCATGCAGGGAACAAGGATCTTGCGAGGTTTATTCTTCAAGCCTCACAGACATATAAAATAGCACACAACCTCCCTCTTGTGCAAGCATTTTCTTGGACAAATAGAAATTTCTGACCATTTTGTTTCTCGATTCATTCTCTATAATAAAATAAGAAAAATAAGAAAGGCAGGATGATCGTCGTTTTTGAAACGGCAGATGCCTCTGTCCGGGCGTGAAAACCGTTTCAGGCATTGCTCATCCTCCTGCTCTGCTATGGGGAAAGAATATGGCAAGACCAAATCATATAACACGCGCAATTATTGATGCGACTGTAGATCGCGGTATCCGCGAAATAGCTGAAGATCCCAACCGCAGCATTCGTAAGCTTGCCGATATGGGCCGCGAATTTTCCAAGGGGCGCTTCATGTCTGATGTATATGACCTCTTCCAGGACCTGCTGCGCAATGACGACAGTCCTTATTATAATGTCATCTCACAGCTGCTCAGGACGACAGATTTTCAGACTCTGAAAACATTCGGCATTAATTTTGGCTACGATGGGCTTACCTTTGGAGGCAAGACCATCCGTTCCCTGTCTGAGACAACAGATTTTCGCATCCCATGGATTCTGTCTTTCGAGTACGCTCCGAGGCAGGCAAATGCCATCACGCTTTCAGAAATCGGAGACTGCATCCGGCAGGGGCAGGATCTCGGTATATATATTTATACCATTAACATTTCCGGAAAACCGGATAAAAGTGATGAGCCCGAGCTGATCCGGCTCTGCCGGGAGAACAGCGAATGCGCTTTTCTCTTTTTCATGCCGGATGATATCGTTTCTGAAACGGCTGCAGAAAAATTTTCAAGCTCCGGCAACGCCATGTTTCTCTTCCGTTCTTCGGGCGACGCAACACCTCACAATGTAGATCTCTTCCGCAGTCATAAGCTGCTGCTTGGTATTTATGAACTCTATGACGACGATACTGCCGAGAGCTGTCTGAACGGATCTATGATCCGCCGCATGTCTTCTTACGGAGCTGCATTCGGCATGCTGATCTCCAGCATAGGCTGTTCTTCCCGTACGGAGAAAAAAGCTGTCCGCTATATCAGAAATGTGCGCACGCATCCGGAGTACCCCCTTATTCTGTTCGGTATTCCTTCGGATGTGAGCCATATTGGCATTACCATTTCCGGAGACGACGCAAACCTTACGCTTCTTTCCAACGGTGATATACATACTTATGACCGCATAATTTCGGATTTCCGGCATACGACCTCGCTGGAGCAGTTATTCCGCATCGCCTTTCCGCGTCAGAAAAAAGCAGATGCGTCAAACAGTGAATCCTAAGTTCGTGTCATGCAAGTCTATTAAAAACTGCCCTGCTGCATCACAGGAAATGTCTTCCTGTAATACGGCAGGGCAGTTCTTTCTAACGGTCTCAAAAAGGCACCGTTCCGGCGGCTGCAAGGTCCATATCTCAGCTCTCTTCATGAGCGCTTTGCTCCGTCACCCCTTTGTCGATTCCATGAATCAGCTTCTGTAAATTTCGGGTAAATGTGACCGGCTCTTCCCTGCATCCGTCAAGCAGCCATCGGTTCAGGATGGCCAGAAACGCGTCACTCATATAGTGCGTGTTTTCATCCAGCATCTTATCATCAATGCCGGTTTCCTGTATAAAGAGCCTGAAAATCGGCATCATGGACTCGTAGAAATAGTCCCGGAACGAATTCTGTCCTTCGATCTGCAAAGCGCTCTTATAGAATGGCCTGTCCTTGTAAAAAAGATCTACAACCGCTACGACCAGGTCCCAGCCGTTAGAATAGTTTCTGGTGCTGACCAGCATGATAAAATCTGTATAAAAAATCCAGTTCACCAGATCATATTTATCCTTGAAATGATAGTAAAAGCTTTTACGGTTCATCCCGCACTCATTGCAGATATCAATGACACTGATCTTGTCAAAGGATTTGGCCGCCATGAGTTTCTTCATGGATTCTGCCAGAGCTTTTTTCGTTATATTTGCATCAGGCACAGCTTGACTTCACGCTCCGTTCCTCTTGAAATACGCAGGACACTTTTTCAAAATTGTTGTTAAAATTATAACATATTTATTATGAAATTCAAGTTATGCGTATTTTACAGTTTTTTATTCTTCCTTCAGCTTTGAAAGTGCTTCTGCTGCCTGGGGGGACAGATTATCCAGAAGATAATTTTTCCTGCCGGATACGGAATCCATTCCTGCTTTTTGCGTCCCCGAGCGGAAAGAATCACAGAGCGCCAGCAGTTCCCTGGCTGACATACGGCTTGCTCCTTCCCCAAGAATTATGACCTGTTCCAGACCATCCGAACTGGCCACGGTCACCTCATGGTCACGTCCAAGGTCATGAACCGTTTTCTCAATGTATGCGTCTGCTGTTTCTGCTTCTTTTGTATAGACTACATAAATACCATTATGTTCAAATACTTTTTCCTTTCCTCCGGATACCTTATATGCATCGAAAACGAGAATCAGCTGTGTGTCCAGCCATCCTCTCAGGTCTGCCATCCAGTCGATCAGGGCATCTCTTGCAGAATCCAAATTAGAAGAAGCCAAAAGATTCAGATCCTTCCACCGGAAAATAATATTGTAGCCGTCTACAAGGAAATACCTTTTGCGCACGGGTTTTGCGTCAGTCTTATCCTGCTGCCTGAGAACGGAATTTTTCAGGAAGCCTTCTTTCTTTTCTTTCTCATAGGGCGGTTCTTCTGTCTGTTCGTTATTCTTTTTAAACGGTCTCCATTTATCCGCCCCGTAAGTCCGTTCAAAAATTCCCTTCAGTTCATCCTCAGCAGCTGCATAACGCTCTTCTCTCTCTTTAAAACTGCCGGACTGCGCAGTTTCCCTTTTCCCCGCAAAGGATGTGACTTCCCCGGAATAGGTGGAATAATCCCCGCCTGCTTCTCTTTTCAACTGCCCGCACCCGGGCACGTCCATGCTTTCACTGCTTCCTCCGCCCATTGCATTATCGCCCCATTCCGTATGGACATGCATGAAGGCGCGGACAGAGTCCCAGGGAACATAGGTACCTGCGCCATGGGAACAGAACACCGAACCGGAAGGATATTCTAAATCTGCATCCGCATCATAGCCAATAGCCTGAATCACTTCCTCCGCATTATGACAAGGGGCATATTCCCTCAGCGCATAAGCCAGGCTTCCTTTTCCTCCCGTGTAAGAAGCAAAAGTTTCACCATAGCTGCCGAAAGCGGCTGCGCTCACCGTTCCGGTTACCAGGCTGTTCCCGTTCTCTTCTCCAGTGATCTCACACTTTCCTTCCATACGATTCAGATCTGTCATAAATCTTCCAACATATATGGAAGGTATTTCCGCATTCAGTTCCAGGATTGGCTCAAGCAGGACGTTTCCGGCTTCCATCAGGCCCTGACGTACCGCACGGTAAGCAGCCTGGCGGAAATCCCCGCCTTCCGTATGCCTGGGATGGGCTCTTCCTCCGATCAGGGTGATTTTCATATCCGTGATTTCCGAACCGGTCAGCACGCCCAGAAGCGGACGTTCCTCGAGATGCGATAAAATCAGTCTCTGCAAGTTCTCAGCCAGCTGGTCGGTTGATACATCCGTGTCAAAAATAATCCCGCTTCCTGCTGAGATCGGTTCCATTTTCAGATGAACTTCAGCATAATGACGAAGCGGTTCATAATGTCCCACTCCTTCTACAGGAGACTGTATCGTTTCTTTGTAAACAACCTGCTCAGGACCAAAAGAGAGTTCTATTCCGAAACGGTCCCGCATTACTGTCTTCAGGATTTCCCTGTGAACCTGGCCCATAACCTGTACATGGATTGTCCCGGTTCTGTCGTTCCTGGCAACGTGCAGGGTAGGTTCCTCTTCCTCAAGAAGCTTCAGTGCCTGATAGATGGCAGCCGGATCGTCAGAGTCACGAAGAAGAATACTGCTTGTAAACGTCGGCTGCAGAAGGCCGGCATGCCCCTCTGCTTCAAACCCCAATCCGTCTCCCGCGTGCGTAAAAGTAAGTCCGGCCAGTGCGCAGATCTGCCCTGCATGTGCCTCCTGAACAGAATCATATCCGCTTCCGGAGTAAATACGGATTTCCGTAACTTTCTCAGAGGCTTCTTCTTTTCCGCGCGCATTCAGTGCGGATCGGACCCTGACGGATCCACCCGTTACCTTGACCCAGGTCAGTCTGATGCTGCCGTCATGTGAGATTTTATAAACGCGGGCACCGAACTTCCGCGGATATTCTTTCTTTTCCGCGTAGGCGGATATTGCCTGCAGCAGCTCTTCTGTTCCTTCCATCTTCAGGGCCGATCCAAAGAAAGCCGGAAAAACCTTTCGTTCTGCAAGCAGTCTTTCGACGTCTGCTGTCTCTATCGGTTTTCCATCCAGATATTTCTCCGTCAGAGCGTCATCCGTAACCGCTATTTTTTCCTGAATTGCGTCGTTTTCAATTCCATTTGAAAAATCAATGCAGGAGGAAGAGAGTTTTTCTTCCAGTTCTTTCAGGACTGTTTCCCGGTCTGCTCCTGCCTGATCCATTTTATTGACGAAAATAAAGGTCGGAACGCGGTACTGGTCCAAAAGTTTCCAGATGATTCGTGTATCCGCCGTTACCCTGTCCGCTGCGCTGATGACCAGGACAGCCAGGTCCAGGACAGAGAGGGTTCTTTCTGTTTCCGGGGAAAAATCGACATGCCCCGGTGTATCCAGCAAAGTAACGGACCGTCCTTCATATTCAAATTCCGCAGGCTTTGAAAATATCGTAATCCCTCTGGATTTTTCCATGGAATCCGTATCCAGAAAAGCATCTCCCTTGTCCACCCTTCCGGCCTTTCGAATGGCGCCGGATTGGTAAAGCAAAGCTTCAGACAGAGTCGTTTTGCCTGCATCCACATGCGCAAGGATTCCAATTACCAGCCTGTCTTTTTTTTCTTCAGAAAGACGTCCTGCTTTCTCATCAGCCATAAGCGAATACCTTTTTATCTTGAATTTCGAAAGAGATTGCAGTAAAGTATTACCGCATTCGTGTGTTCGAGACCTTCCACACGTAAAACAAAACTAAAGGAGAAAAAAATGAAAAACAAACCGATCAGCTATCTCACACAGGCTGCCATGATCGCAGCCGTCTATGTCGTTCTGACGTATGTATTCCAGGCATTTTCATTCGGAGAAGTGCAGGTCCGCATTGCGGAAGCTTTGACCATTCTTCCGGTATTCACGCCGGCAGCCGTCCCCGGACTTTTCGTCGGATGCCTTCTGGGAAATATACTCGGCGGAGCCGTTCTGCCTGATATTGTTTTCGGCAGTCTGGCGACTCTTGCAGGCGCGGTACTGACAAGGATGCTTCGTAAAAAACACCCTATCCTTACCATCCTTCCTCCCATCCTTGCAAACGTAATCGTGGTACCCCTGGTTCTGCGCTTTGCTTACAGCATTAATCTTCCCATTCCTTTCATGATGCTTACCGTCGGAATCGGAGAGGTAATTTCCTGCGGCGTTTTCGGTGTTGCCCTGTACTATGCGCTCCGCCGATTCAGCAATACCATCTTTCGCACTAGGGCATGGGAAAAGGCATAATAAGCCTCTGTAATTCGTACAATCTCACCTTAATAAATGCTTCAGGTCTCATTGCAGGAGCCAAAGTATTTCTTTCGTGCGCGATGCGCCAGGCATCTGTGCCTGCGGCGCATACGCAGCGCACAAGTACTCCGGCTCCTTTTTTACATATGGTCTATTCTGTAAGATCAATATTTTCTATAAATTCTGAGAAAACGGATGATGCGGCGGCAAACTCCCGATCGTCTTCAATTTTCTCAAGTCTCGGACTGCCGTCCTCTTCAATAAAGAGTCGGAACAGAAAACCTCTTCCTTCCGTACTTCCATCTTCCGGTATTACGACGATATACTGCTGTCCATCGATATCGAAAATCTTCAGAATCCGGCATACGACCTGCCGGTCGTCTTCTGTTGTAATGGTAATACTGGTGTGTTCATTCTCCATATAGGATGCGTCTCCCTGTTTTCCTTTTTCGCCATCTTCCGTATCGACCTGCACTTTTTCTGTGTTTTCGCGTCCTTCGAAATCAGTTTTTTCCTGTACTCCCGAATCCTCCGCGGTCGTCTCCTTCCAGCCTTGTTTCCTCAAATTCAATAGCAGGCTGATGCTTCATAATACGAAACTGGCAGATACGGTCATTCTTATGAATTATGGTATCCCGAACTGCTATGCAGGGCACATACCACCAGTCATTCGGTCCGCAGTAGGACTCATCAATGACCCCCATATGATTTGCCTGAATGATGCCGAAATTTTTATAGGTAGAACTTCTCGGAACAACATGTGCTTCATAGCCTGCGGGGAGTTTCATCGCCACTCCCAGAGGAATCAGCTTGAATTCTCCTTTTTGCATCTCAACGTCCTCTGCCGCACGAAGGTCAATCCAGTCGGACTTTCCGTCTATATACCGAAGGCGTTCGATACTGTCGTTCAGATATTGAATTTGAATTTTTTCCATAAACTTCTCTGTCTCTTTCCCTATGTTCATTTTTCTGCTTTCCGTCTTACCGGAACTATCATCTGTAAAAACAGTATAACAGAAAAACCCGGCAGTTCCCAAAAAACTGCCGGGTCTTTCCTGTTAGCCGGTCCGTGAAAAATCGGATTCCGCCTGTCTGATCTTACTTGCGGTTCTGATATCTCGGAACGTCTTTGATACTGAAGCTCATACGTCCCATACGGTCCTTGCCCAGGCAGACAACCGTTACAAGGTCGCCAAGGGTCAGGACGTCCTCTACGTGAGCGATTCTTTCATTTGCAATCTTGGAAATATGGACCATTCCCTCTTTTCCGGGAGCAAATTCAACGAAAGCGCCGAACTCCTTGATGCTTACGACCTTACCGCTCAGGATCTGTCCTTCCTGGAAAGGTGTATCAATAGTACGGATATAGTTAATTGCCTGGTCGATCCTGTCGTGGTCCGTTCCGCATACTGAAACAGAGCCATCATCATCAATATCTATCTGAACGCCGGTGCGGGCGATGATCTCATTGATGTTCTTGCCCTTTGATCCTACAACATCTCCGATGTGGTCCGGATCGATCTTAATCTGAACGATCTTCGGAGCATATTCTCCGACTTCTTTTCTGGGCTCTGCAATTGCTTTATTCATGACTTCGTCAATGATAAAGTCACGGGCTGCATGGCAGCGGCGGATGGCTTCTTCTACGATCGGACGCGTCAGGCCGTGAATCTTGATATCCATCTGAATCGCGGTAATGCCTTCATGCGTACCGGCAACCTTGAAGTCCATATCGCCGAAGAAATCTTCCAGTCCCTGAATATCAGTAAGAACCAGATAATCGTCGTCCGTATCACCGGTTACAAGTCCGCAGGAGATGCCTGCGACCGGTTTTCTGATCGGAACACCGGCTGCCATAAGTGCCATGCTGGAGGCACAGACAGATGCCTGGGAAGTAGAACCATTGGATTCGAACGTTTCGGATACGGCACGGATAGCATAGGGGAACTCTTCTTTGGACGGAATTACCGGAAGCAGGGCTCTCTCAGCAAGTGCGCCATGGCCAATCTCACGTCTTCCCGGTCCTCTGGAAGGCTTTGTCTCACCTACGGAATAAGACGGGAAGTTGTACTGGTGGATATATCTCTTCTCTGTTACATAAGGATTCAGTCCTTCCACCTTCTGAGCATCAGAAAGCGGGCAGAGGGTAACGACGTCACAGATCTGCGTCTGTCCTCTGGTGAACATGGCAGACCCATGTACTCTCGGAACTACGTCGACCTCGGCAGCCAGAGGACGGATTTCTGTAATCTGACGTCCGTCCGGTCTCTTATGGTCCTTGAGGATCATCTTGCGGACGGTCTTTTTCTGATACTGATAAACCGCGTCAGGCAGAACAGCAAGCCACTCTTCTCTGTCAGCAAAAGCCTCTGTCAGCTTGTCCGTAATCTGGCGGATATTCTCGTCACGGACCTGCTTCACGTCTGTGAAGACAGCCTTCTCCATTTCTTCCGGCGTAACAATTTCCTTCATTGCTGCGAACAGCTCTTCCGGAACTGCGCAGGATTCATAATCATGCTTGGGTTTCCCGCACTCTGCAACAATCTGATCAAAGAAAGCAATGATTTCTTTATTAACCGCATCTGCTTTGTAGATTGCTTCGATCATCTTGTCATCCGGCACTTCGTTGGCACCGGCTTCAATCATGATAACCTTCTCACGGGTGGATGCTACGGTCAGCTTGAGATCGGAGCGGGTATCCTGTTCCATGGTCGGATTAACAATCAGTTCGCCGTCAATCATACCAATCTGGGTAGCTGCGCAGGGGCCGTCAAAAGGAATATCGGAAATGCTGGTTGCAAGAGAAGATCCGAGCATGGCAACCACGTCGGGGTTGCAGTCCGTGTCAACACTCATGACCATATTAGACAGTGTTACGTCATTGCGATAATCCTTGGGGAAAAGAGGGCGCATAGGACGGTCAATGACACGGGCCGTCAAGGTCGCATGCTCAGATGCCTTTCCTTCTCTTTTATTGAAGCCGCCGGGCATTTTTCCTACGGCATACATTTTCTCTTCATATTCTACAGACAGCGGAAAGAAATCAACGCCTTCCCTCGGCTTGTCTGAAGCAGTAGCCGTACAGAGCAGGGTTGTGTCTCCATAATGCATGAAAGCGCATCCATTTGCCTGTCCGCCAACCCTTCCAATATCGATGGACAGTTTTCTTCCTGCCAGGTCCATACTGTAAGTTTTGTATTCACGTTCCAGTTTGGTCGCAAAAGTTTTTTGTTCTTCCATTTTTTCTCCTTTTTCTTCTCTTCTTTAATCCCGTCTCTTCTTCGTCAATTCGTCTGTTCGTCTCTTCTATTCTGATCTTATTCTTCCGCGTCTGTTCTTCTTTTTGCGACACGTGCTTCCTTATCGGTCACACGCGGTTTTCTTTTATGCGACTTAAACGGCAACCAGAACGTCTGCTGCAGCCTAAAATTCTCCGTCCTTTTAACCTGCAGGAGGGCATCCCTCACAACGCCAAAGAGGGACAGATTTTTAAAATCCGTCCCTCTTGGATGAAATTACTTACGAAGTCCGAGTTTCTCGATAAGAGCACGATAACGGTTGATATCG
Organism: Eubacterium sp.; assembly: GCA_036308545.1. Lineage (GTDB taxonomy): Bacteria > Bacillota > Clostridia > Lachnospirales > Lachnospiraceae > Bilifractor. The sequence continues at coordinate 22,345 of JAXJVN010000051.1, forward strand.
GTTCTCTTAAGGAAGTCCAGAAGACCTCTTCTCTTACCAACCATCTTCAGAAGTCCTCTTCTGGAATGATGGTCCTTGTGATTGGTCTTCAGATGCTCGGTGAGCTCTGCGATTCTCTCGGTGAGAATTGCAACCTGTACCTCCGGCGATCCTGTATCGCCTTCTGTTCTGGCGAATTCTTTGATGAGTTCCTGTTTCTTCTCTGCTGAAATCATTTCATTATCCTCCTGATAATATTAGAAACGCGCGATACCAGGCAGCGGTCGGAGTATCCGGCTACCGGGTAAGGGTTACAACTGTGTGAAAAAGTTTTCTTCACACACGTTAGAGAATATAGCATGCGGAACTGCCAAAGTCAAGGCTTAGTTAGGCAGCCGGCAGCCCTTGAAATACGGTTTCCCTGCTTTTCTTCGGATATATCCTCACTTTACTTCTCCCTTTACTCCGCTTTTTACTTCTTTTTATCTTCTCCTTTTTCACACCCGTTCTTCGGGCCCCTTTTCCTGCTTCCTTTGTTCCGCTGCTTTTTTATGCCGCAGTTTGGAAAAAAAATCAGTCAGCAGACTGCTGCACTCCTGCTGCAGAATGCCTTTTGTAATCTCTACCTGATGATTGAATTCAGGAATCTGAACCAGATTGAGGATGGACCCGCAGCATCCGGCTTTTTGATTCATACTTCCGATTACGACACGATCGATCCTGGACTGAACAAGAGCGCCTGCGCACATCTGGCAGGGTTCCAGCGTTACATACATGGTACAGCCTTCCAGGCGCCAGTCGCCCAGCTTTTTCGATGCCTGACGGATTGCATTCAGTTCTGCATGAGACAAGGTGTTGGCATCCGTATTGCGGCGATTATACCCTCTGCCAATAATTTTTCCATCCTTTACAATGACGCAGCCGATTGGAACTTCATCCAGTGCTTCGGCTTTCTTCGCTTCCTCTATCGCGTCAATCATAAAATTCCGGTCAATCAGATAAAAAATACCTTCTGCTGCCCCGCCTTCATTATTATTCCCAACGATACGGTCTGCTGCAGCTCTGCAGGTTTCCGAACCGTTTCCTACAGCAATGCCCATTCCGCACGACTTCAGCATAGTCACATCATTATCGGCATCTCCGAAGGCTGCCACGGCCTCCATCCCCCCGTTCATACGCCTCGTCAAAAATTCAAGTGCAGATTCTTTGCCCACCTGACCGGAGCTCATCTCAATCCGGTTGGCTACCGAATAGGTAATCCGAATATCACTGCATCCGTCTTTCAGTTTCTCAAGAACTTCTCTCCTCAGGTCCATATCGCCGAAGATCAGGTCAATTCCGGCCAGTTCACTTCTGTGCTTTTTAATGAATCTTCTGATATCCGGAACGGGCTGTCTTGTCTTTTTCACATATCGGCTGTGATGACCGTCAACGCCAAAAGCCTCCGGATTCTTTGCATAGGATTCTGACGTAAAGGGCCGACCCTTGTAAAAACACTCAAAAGCGATCGGCATTCCTTCCCCATCCGGATAAAGTCCTGTATGGTAGGACTCGGTTATTTCCAGGATTTTGTCCACAGAAGAAGGCTTCAAAAGCCGTTTTCTCATGCAGGTCATCTGATCTGTCCGATAGATGAGCGCCCCATTCGATGCAATTGCATAGCGGATTTCCGGCATTTCAAGTAGTACCTGGGGGAGAGCAGAAAGCGGCCGTCCGCTGGCGATAGCCGATGCAATTCCGGCATCAAAAGCTGTTTCAATCGCCTTCTTATTTACATCCGGCAGCCTCTTGTCATCCGACAGAAGCGTTCCATCCAGATCAAAAGCCATTAATTTTGTCTTGATTAGTTCTGTATCCTGCATTTTTTCGCACTTCACAAAGCACTTATTGGTAAACTATCCTCATGTCCTGTGCTGTCTCCCGATCCATGCATACGGAAAGAACAACGTTCGGAAACGGCTCGCAAGTTTTGAAAGATAAGGTTTCCGCCACATCCAGAATGGAACGTGTCAGGAAGTTTTTTCCGATGCCTTCTCCGGTGTATTTGCACCAGGCTTCCTTCATGGTCCACAATTCGTAGAACCGGCTGCGGACAGCTGTCTGTTCTGTTTCATCCAGCAGATCCCATGCCTGCTCACGGTTCGCGGATCTGATTTTATCGCGGATCTGCTGCGGCAGGCAGCAGTCCCGGTCTCTTTCCGGGAAAAAACGTTCTGCCATCCGTATCAGACTCCGGTCTTTTTGCGTACCGGGTCCTGTTTCCTGAAGGTCAATCCCGAGTTCCCTGTCAGAAATGCCAACGGCTGCAAAGCTTCCTGTATCGGAAAGAGATAAATAGGTTCCCGGCATCCCCTTAAAGAAGGGTTTCCCGCAATCTGTCTTCTCCACCTGGCAGCTTGGCAGTTTTTCGCTGCAAGGTTTCATCATGTCTTTCGTTTTTTCGCAGCAAACTCGTATGGTTCCGTCTGTAACCTGCCTGCCTGTTTCAGATGCAGATGCGTTCTGCAAGCCGTTCTTCTCATGAATCCACGCGTCAGCAGCTGCCGCAATCCGCCTGTCCCGTTCCTTCCTGTCTGTCTCAGAAAAAAGATAAATACGTATCATCTTCTATGATTTCTTCCCAAAAACAACAGGTTCATATTCCACAAGCTTTGCAAGGAATCCCTTCCGCCCAAGTTCATCCTGAATCCTGTCGAGAATTTCCTCGCTTTTCGCAGTTACTGTATGATAATGAAAACCGCTGGTGATATTGGATAGCAGGGTAGATTTTCCCGATCGGATCTGCGCCATATAATTTTCAATATCCGCTCTGCTTTCCAGGTTGAGTTCTCCTCGAAGGACCCCGTATACTTTGTGATAGACAAAGACATCTCTCACTCTTCCGCCAAGATCTATGATCAGACGAAGTTCTTCTTCGGTTTCTTCCGGAGTGTGGTGTACTTTGAATATCCTGCTGTTCTCCTGTCCGTCAGCCAGCCGATAGCCGCGATTTGTAGAAAGGATTTCTACGCCGTTCGCCCGGATCAGGGCAATATCCTGTACGATCACCTGTCGGCTCACATGGAAATCTTTTGCAAACGCTCCGGCTGAAACCGGTTTCTCCACGCTCCTGAGCACCTGGAGGATTCTCTTCCTCCGTTCTTCTCCTTTCACTATTTCTTCTGACTCTGACATATCCGCTTACCTCTTCTGGATTTTTTTCTCATTCCTATCATAAATTTAGGATTGTACTTGTGCAAGACGCATCTCTCGTAAAATTTCAGTTTCCTTTATGTGAAAAATACTCTTTTACCAGCTTTACAACCGTGCCGGAAAGCAGGAACACGCCTATGAGGTTAGGTACAGACATTAATCCGTTGAAGGTATCCGCAATGCTCCATAAAAGCCCCAGATCGACCGTCGCTCCCGGAATTGCCACCAGAGCATAAACGACCAGGAAAGGCTTGATGGTTCCTGTTCCAAACAAGAACTCAATGCATCGGGAACCATAAAGTCCCCAGCCAAGGGTCGTGGAAAAAGCAAAGCATACCATTGCAGCAGCGGTAAAAATAGAAACCCAGTTCCCGAATGTTGAAGTAAATCCGCTGATGGTCAGTTCCGCTCCGGCTGCCTTTCCATAGGCAATCGGCACGCCGCTTGTCAGGATCACCAATGCCGTGAGCGTACAAATGACAATGGTATCCGCAAAAACTTCAAAAATACCGAACAGCCCCTGTTCGACCGGATGAGCAATATCCGCTGTGGAATGCGCAATAGATCCGGTACCGAGACCTGCTTCATTCGAAAAAATGCCTCTGGAAACGCCCCTCTTCATAGCCATAAACATGGAGCCGACTATTCCGCCTGTAATTGCCTTTGGCGCAAATGCTCCTTCGAAAATGGCGGCAAAAACTCCCGGAACTTCTCCTGCGTGAATAATAATAACGCCAACCCCCATAATGATATAAAGCAGGGCCATGAACGGCACCAGCTTCTCCGTTACAGTTCCGATTCGCTTTACCCCTCCCAGCAGGATCAGAGCAACAAGTACTGCGATCACTATTCCAAGAATCAGGTTGAAGCGTCCGATTCCTGCAGGATTTAGCACTTCATAGTTCTCCAGTGCTGTGTCGATCGCAGTGGTAATGGTATTAACCTGAGTCGCGTTTCCGGTTCCAAAAACCGTGAGGACGCCAAAGGCTGCATAAAGATATGCCAGCCAGTGCCACTTTTTCGATAAACCGTTGCGGATATAATACATAGGACCGCCGATCCAGTCTCCGTGCCTGTTTTTCTCACGATAATGGACTGCAAGCGTAACTTCCGCAAATTTTGTGCACATTCCAAGCAGCGCTGAAAGCCACATCCAGAAAACTGCACCCGGTCCTCCAAGCGCGATTGCGCCGGCTACGCCGGCAATATTTCCCGTTCCCACCGTAGCAGCCAGAGCCGTGCAGACTGCCTGAAAAGGAGTCAGCGCCCCTTTTGGCGCTTCTTTCCGGTTGAAAATTCCTCCAATCGTATGCTTCATGGAGTATCCGAACTTCCGTATCTGCAAAAAGCGCGTACGGACCGTCAGATACAGTCCTACGCCAAGAATACAGACCATGGCCGGGATACCCCAGACAAAATTATTGACTGCAGTATTGATACTTTCTATTATTTCCAGCATTTTCCCAATTCCACCCTACGTTCCGGAAAGTCACCGGACTCTCCGGATTATTGTATCTTTTCCTATAAACTGCACATAAAAATCTCATCCGTCCAACGTCCAGATAGAACGAATGAGACCATTTCCCAATGAGACCATTTCCATAAATAAGAACATAAAAAATACCCATTCAATAGTTCTATAGAAGTATTTACGGAAAATAGTTCTAAAAATCGGCTCTGTCCGCATTTTCAGGGCGTATACAGAGCCGGTATAAATCATTTTTTAGTAAGAAGGATATCCAGAATTTCTCTGTCTTATTACCTTACTTTCCTGTTGTCAAGAATCGTTCAGCCAATCGCTGCTTTCTGCTTTTTTGCCGCTGCCACCTGAATAAGAATACCCGCACCGATCAGGGCCAGACCGATCAGGTCAGTAATTGCTCTCGGATCGATCAGCATAATACCGCCGACTGCCAGAGCAATTCGAATGGCTGGATTCATATCTGCAAACAGGTATCCTTCCAGAGCTGCTGAAACGCCAAAAATACCGATCAGAGAGGTCGCCGCAATACGGATAACCGCTCCCGGCGTCGTGTCAATAAGCAGAAGCGCCGGACTGTAAGCAAAGACATAGGGCACGATGAATGCCGCGATAGCCAGTTTCGTCGCATTGAACGCTGTCCTCATAGGATTGCTCTTCGCAATAGCAGATCCTGCATAAGCCGCCAGTGCTACCGGTGGCGTAATGTCCGCAACGATACCAAAGTAGAACACGAAGAAATGCGCCGCAAGTACCGGAACGCCCATACGGATCAGGATCGGAGCCGTAGTCGCTGCCATGATGCAGTAATTGGCCGTTGTCGGCACACCCATGCCCAGGACGATGCAGACCAGCATGGTCAGCAGAAGGGCAATGATCAGCCTGCTTCCGGCAAGGGCAACAATGCCGTTGATCAGGTCATTTGCAAGTCCGGTCATGGTAATGCAGCCGGAAATAACGCCTGCCATGCCGCAGGCTGCTCCTACTGTAATTGCTCCCTTTCCGCCTGATTCCAGGGCATCCAGGATCTTGGACGGCGTGATGCGGTTCTCTTTATTAAAGATACTGACCACAATCGTCAGAATAATGGACAGTGATGCAGCCCTCTGCATAGTCATCATGTTGGTTGAAACCCAGATAACAAGCATAACAAGAGGAAGGAGCAGGTAAATCTTACGGATCAGCTTCCTTGCTTTCGGAAGGTTTTCCACCGGTATGCCATGAAGTCCCAGCTTCTTGGCTTCCAGATGAACCGCAATGAAAATACCGGTAAAATAGAGGACTGCCGGAAGGATAGCTCTTCCGATAATATCCGAATAAGGGACGCCGACAAAGTCTGCCATCAGGAAAGCGGCCGCTCCCATAATCGGCGGCATAATCTGTCCGCCGGTGGAAGCTGCTGCTTCTACTGCTCCCGCAAATTCCGGCTTATAACCGGTTTTTTTCATCATAGGGATGGTAACAGAACCGGTCGTAACGGTATTTCCTACGGAAGACCCCGAAACCATTCCGCAGAGGGCGGATGAAATAACGGCTACTTTTGCAGGGCCTCCTGCGAAACGGCCGGCCACGCAGTTCGCCAGATCAATAAAGAACTGGGCGATTCCGGTACGTTCCAGAAATGCTCCGAAAATAATGAATACGACGATATACTTGGAGCAGACGTTGACCGGCGTCGACAGGATGCCTTCCTTTGTGTAAAACAGGTTGCGCACCAGATAACGGACTCTTCCAAAGAAGCTCGGGTTTGTAAGGCCGAAGAAAAGCGCATAGATGATAAAAAACAGCGCCACGAAAATAATCGGCCAGCCGACGCACCTTCTGGTTACTTCAATTAAGCAGACCAGTCCTATTACACCAATGACAATCTGATAAGGGGCAAATTTCGTACCCTGCTGGATAATGTTTGCCGCATCAAATGTAAAGTAGAGGAAGGAGCCGGTCCCCAGAATCATAAGCACCCAGTCATACCAGGGCATATAGTTAACCTTCTGAAGACCCTTTTTCGCCGGGTAGGTCAAAAATCCCAGAAGGATGATCAGTGCCATGAATGACGTCAGGCGGATTTCCTCCAGGAAGGTGGCAAAAAGAGTAACGTAAATGCAGAATAAGGAAAAGGCGATCAGAACGATCTTAACGGCCAGTTTCGGCTTGCCTTCCCATACGCGGGTATTGCTCTCACGGTCATATTTACGCATGACCGCGTCAATATTCTGTTCTGCTTCAGCCGTTTTTCCCTTTACGTCTGCACTCTCCGGAGAGGATGCGTTTGTAATTTTCTTATTTTCTTCCATTTTCCGTATCCTCCTTTACTCTTGTGTATTGACTGTAATTCCGTGTTCTTCATAGTAACGGGCGGCTCCTTCATGGAACGGAACCTGGAAGCCCTCCGTCGCATTCTCAAGAGAAAGCTCTTCTCCCTTTGCATTTTCTTTTGCGATCGCGTCTTTATGGTCAAAAATCGCGGCAGTCAGCTCATAAACCGTATCCGCATCTAAATCTGCATCTACGACCATCGTCGCTTTTACCGTAATCGTTTCAACATCCTCATCCTGTCCGGGATAGCTGCCGGCAGGAATCACAAGCGGCGTGTAGAATGGATTGCCCTCAATGATCTTCTTCTGAAGATCCCCGTCAATGGGCATCAGCTTGACGCCGTTTGTCGTCGCAAGCTCTGTGATTGCGGAAGTGGGTGCGCCGGCAACGATGAAAGCTGCATCAATCTTGCCGTCCTTTAAAGCTTCCTTGCTGTCTTCAAAACTCTGATACTGGGGATTAATATCGTCAATGGTAATTCCCGCAGCTCCAAGAACGTCCAGTGCATTAAAATAAACGCCGGATCCAGGTGCACCGATGGAGACATTCTTCCCTTTCAGGTCTTCTACAGAATTCAGGTCATCATCCATGGTAATCAGCTGCACCGTTTCTGCATAAAGCCCGCCCAGGATCCGGAAATCGTGGTTAGCCCCATCCTTCTCAAACGCCCTGGTTCCCTGCCAGGCGTAATAAGCAACGTCAGACTGGGTAAAGCCAAGCTGATAATCGCCGTCCTGAATGCTCATGATATTGGCTTTCGATGCATCGGTAGACACGGCAGTCACGCGGCAGTCTGTGTAATCACGCATATACTGGGCAAGAACGCCTCCATAAGCATAATAAGTACCGGCTGTTCCTCCCGTTCCCATCATCATTCTCTGTCCGCCGCCGCAGCCTGCAAGTGTTGTTCCCACTGCGACCGCTGCAGCCAGAGAAAGCAGTCTGGCTTTCAGTTTCATGCAAATACCTCCCTCTTCATACCAATTCATATCTGCATATTTAAAAACTTCTATACAAATTTTATTATTTTTTTACAATTAATAAGAGTATAGCATAGAACTTTCCATATTGAAATTGCAAAAAAATCAGCATGAAATGTGAGTTTAATGAAATGTTTGCGCCCCGACTGGAACAGGGACATGTTCGCTCGGCTTCGTTTCGGAAACTCTAACTCTGACTAAGAACCCAAGGAAAA
>JAXJVN010000052.1:0-54412 GCA_036308545.1 Eubacterium sp.
AGCGAAGCGAGACCGCCGCGATAACGAGTGAAACCCGCGAAGCGCGTTTCATCTCGTTTTAGCAAGATACGGCCAGGCATATATGGTTCAATATTTGCTGTCTGAAAGGATCATTCTTTTTTTATATATGGCAAAATTTATATTGACAGGCTAAAAGCAGCGGGTTAATATAAAATTAAACAATTAAATGATTATTTAATTGTTTAATAAAAAAGAATAACGTAGCCCACTTATCATTTATAAAGGAGATTAGAAATGAAGAAAACCTACAAGATCGACGTTGACTGTGCTGCATGTGCTGACAAGATGGAAGTTGCGACGAAGAAGGTCGACGGCGTCAAGGATGCATCCGTGAATTTCATGACCATGAAGATGAAGGTTGAATTCGAAGATGGCAGAACTCCGGACGAGGTTATGCCGGAGGTTGAGAAGGCATGCAAGAAGGTCGAGAGCGACTGCGAAGTTTTCTGGAAGTAAAGAAAACAGATCCCTGGGCCGGAAGCAATGCTTTCGGCTCTTTTTACGCGAACAGCGAGCGGAACGAAGTGAGACATTATCGAAGCCGTGTTTCGCCCATTCAATAGATAAGATCCATAAATTGGCTTTCACCCCTTTGAAACGCCGGTGATATGGATAAGTTCAGGGGTATTTACAGATCCTGATCAGAGAGGAAAAGCAGTATGAACAAGAAGCAGAAAAAAATGCTGGTCCGCATTCTCCTTGCGGCAGCTTTCCTGATCGCTTTGCAGTTTATTCCGGTTAAAGGCGTCGCCAGACTGGTCCTTTATCTTATTCCGTATATTATTATCGGCTATGATGTTCTGTGGAAAGCATTCCTTGGAATCAAAAACCGCCAGCCCTTTGATGAGAGCTTTCTGATGGGTGTGGCGACTGTGGGCGCCTTTGCGCTGGCCATCTATCATGAGCTGCATGGGGCAGAAGCGGATTACAATGAAGCCATCGCTGTTATGCTTTTTTACCAGATCGGTGAGTGGTTTCAGAGCTATGCTGTCGGCAGAAGCCGCCGGAATATTACCGACTTAATGGATATTCGTCCGGATTACGCGAACATTGAGAAGGAGGACGGAGAACTGGAGCAGGTCGACCCGGATGAAGTCGAAGAAGGCACGATCATTGTAATAAAACCAGGAGAAAAAGTACCGATTGACGGTATCATTGTGGAAGGAAAGTCTACCCTGAATACGGCTGCCCTTACCGGCGAGTCTCTTCCCCGTGATGTATCGGCTGGAAGCGAAGCACTTTCCGGCTGCATTAATATGACCGGTCTGATCAAGGTGCGCACGACTACCGATTTTGAAGAGTCTACGGCATCCAAGATTCTGGATCTGGTAGAAAACGCCAGTTCCAGAAAATCCAGATCGGAGAATTTCATTACGAAATTTGCCAGGATCTATACTCCGGTAGTTGTCTACGCCGCGCTGGTCCTGGCTGTTCTGCCGCCGGTCATTTCCCTGATTATGGGAGCGGATCCCAGATGGGGGCAGTGGATTTACCGCGCGCTGACCTTCCTGGTCATCAGCTGTCCCTGCGCCCTGGTCGTAAGCATCCCCTTAAGCTTTTTTGCCGGGCTTGGCGGAGCGTCCAGAGCGGGCGTGCTGGTCAAGGGATCCAATTATATGGAGATGCTGTCCAAAGTCCGGACGGTTGTTTTTGACAAGACCGGGACCTTGACCCGCGGTACCTTTGAGGTTAATGGGATTCACCACGGAACCATGAGCAATGAGGATCTGCTGCGCTATGCCGCTTACGTGGAGAGTTCTTCCACTCACCCAATCAGCCTCAGTCTGCAGAAGGCTTATGGTAAGGAAATTGACCGCAGTAAAGTTACGGATATCCAGGAGATCAGCGGACATGGCGTGACAGGAAAGGTCGAAGGCCATGAGGTTGCTGCGGGCAATGAGAAGCTGATGAAGAAGCTTGGCATCGAAGCGATTCCCTGTCACCAGGTGGGAAGCATCATCCATCTGGCAATCGATGGAAAATATGCCGGACATATCGTTATTTCTGATAGACTGAAAGAAACCTCAAAAGATGCCATAAAGGATCTGAAAAAAACCGGCGTACGCCGGACTGTCATGCTGACAGGCGATGCAGCCAGGGTTGCGGACCAGGTGGCGAAAGAAGTCGGCATCGACCGGGTCCGCTCCGAGCTGCTTCCGGCCGACAAGGTTTCAGAAGTAGAAAAGCTTCTTTCTGAGAAAAAAGACAAAACGGAGATGCTGGCTTTTGTCGGAGACGGTATTAACGATGCACCGGTCCTGTCCCGGGCAGATGTAGGCATTGCTATGGGAGCTTTGGGGTCAGACGCTGCCATTGAAGCCGCAGATGTCGTCCTTATGAATGACAATCCCAGGCAGATTCCGCTTGCAATCCGGATTGCTGAAAAGTGCATGCGGATCGTATACGAGAACATCACCCTTGTCCTGATCATTAAGTTCGCCTGCCTGATCCTCGGAGCAGTCGGCATTGCCAATATGTGGCTGGCTGTTTTTGCAGATGTCGGCGTCATGGTCATTGCGGTACTGAATGCGATCCGCGCCCTGTTCGTGAAGGGACTCATGCAGGAGTACGGAATCAAGCCGCTGAAAAACGATGCGAAGCAGTGATCCTGCAGGATCAGGCGGGTTAAATACCCGGATCACGCTTGTTCGCAAAACTTATGTCTTGCGGAAGAAATGGAATTGGGAAAAAACAGGAAGCCGGAAAAAATGAAAGCAGAAGAGAAGAAATGTATGCCTCACGACCACGGTGAGGAGGAAAAACTTGAACGTCTGGAGGATTTTATGCCCCAGACGGAAAGCTTCCAGACGGTGGCAGACGTTTTTCGCCAGATGGGCGATGGGACCAGAGTCAGGATTTTCTGGGCCCTCTGTCATATTGAAGAGTGTGTGACCAATATTTCCGCTCTGATGGATATGTCCAGTCCGGCCGTTTCCCACCACTTGAAGCAGTTGAAAAGTGCAGGGCTGATTGTCAGCCGCAGAATCGGAAAAGAAGTCTACTATAAAGCAGCGGATACCGAGACGGCCCAGCTTCTCCATCATATGATTGAGGAGGTCGTCCGAATCGAATGTCCGGAAGAAGGCAATCTGGAGGACGTACAGAACGTCTGAAAGCTTTGCATATCGGGACGGGCATTTCCAATCAAAATATTGACAAGCGCAACGGTTTCCGCTGCGCTTTTTTTGATATAATAAAAATCAGGACAGAAGAGCAGCGGATTCGGTGCGGACGGTCAGTTTTTACAGTGAAGAAGGTTTTTCATACAGATGAAAAACGACCTGGCGCAGTATTGGATTTTTTTGAAAGATTATAGATGCAGACAAGAACATGGATCGGGGGACAAAAGTGATGGCAAAAACATTTACGGTTACATTTCTTCCGCAGAAGATTACCTGCCAGGTAGAAGAGGGCAGAACAATCCTGCAGGCTGAACAGGACGCGGGGCTGGAGCCGGACGCGCCCTGCGGTGGTGCCGGCAAGTGCGGAAAGTGCCGCGTCAATATCGTCGAAGGCAAGAAGACGGGAGTTGTCCTTGCCTGCCAGACGAAAGTGGAATTTGACATGAAAGTCGATACCATGCCTATGGAAAAGGTCGAGAAGATCCTGGCAGGCGGTTTTTCCCGTGATGTAGACCTGGATCCCGGCGTCAGCGCTGCGGACGGAAAGCCTTTCTACCTGATGGCCTTCGATATTGGAACGACGACAGTCGTCGGATACCTGATGGATGGAGCGACCGGCAGAGTCGTTTCGACCCAGAGCCGCATGAATCCGCAGCACCAGTATGGAGCGGATGTCATTTCCAGGGCTAATTATGTTCTGGAGACAGAAGGTGGTTCCGATATCATGAAGAACGCCATCGTCAAGGCACTGAACGAGCTGATCGCCCTTGCTGTAAAAGATGCTGGCGCTTCCGTTGAAGATGTGCGGCAGGTTTCCATCGTAGGCAATACCTGCATGCACCACCTTTTCCTGGGCATTTCTCCAAAATCCCTGGTCCTGGCGCCTTATGTGCCTGCCGTTAAGGAAGGCATGATCCGTAAGCCTTCAGAAGTCGGCATCCGGATCGCAGAGGACGGACGAGTCGTGATTCTGCCTAATATTGCGGGCTTTGTCGGAGCGGATACCGTCGGCTGCATGGTCGCTGTCGCTATGGATCAGCTGAACGATATGTCTCTGATGATCGATATCGGCACCAACGGTGAGATGGTCATGGGCAATAAGGACCGGATGATGACCACTTCTACGGCAGCAGGTCCTGCTTTTGAAGGCGCCAAGATCGAATGCGGAATGCGCGGGTCCAGGGGAGCTGTCAGCCATCTCATCGAAAAAGGTGATCATATTGAATTTGAAGTTGTAGACGGCGCGAGGCCGATTGGCATCTGCGGATCCGGCCTGATCGACATTCTGGCTTTCCTGATCCGCAGAGGCTTTATCGATCAGATGGGCGGCTTCGTTGATGAAGATGAGCTCGAAGACGAACTGGCTAAGAAAGAAGCCTGGCGGCTGACTAAGATCAATAAGCAGCCGGCTTTCATCCTCTTCAAGGCAGAAGAGACTGGAAACGGTTCTCCTGTTTACCTCAGCCAGAAAGACGTCCGGGAAGTTCAGCTTGCCAAAGGAGCAATTGCTGCCGGCATCCAGATCCTGGCAGAAAAACTGGGCATAGAGGTCAGTGACATCAAGCAGGTATTCCTTGCCGGAGCCTTCGGCAACTACATGGATTCCGAAAGTGCCTGCACCATCGGACTCATTCCCTATGAACTCCACGACCGCATCAAGGCAGTAGGTAACGCGGCAGGAGAAGGATCCAAGCTCGCCTGCCTCAATCAGGGACAGTACGCCTACGCCTGCAAACTGGCGGACGAAGCGGAATTCATAGAATTAGCCAACGAACCCAAATTCCAGGACGTCTTCGTAGACCAGCTCCAGTTCGACCAGGCCAGAGACGATCTGTAAGTTCACAGAATCAACATAATTTCCACACTTGGAATTCACAAACTGCCTTTATTATACAAAGCATAGAAACAAGAAAAACAAAGCAAAGTTGTTTTCGGAAGTTTCTTTTTCATATAGTTCCGGAGAAATCCGGATCACTCCTCCCTTTCTTAAAGAGGCCGCCCTGATGAGGCGGCCTCTTTTAATATGCAGATGTGGCAAAGCAGGTGGCAAAGTGACAGGCACTTTGGCTCCTCAGGCGGCAATACGCCTGTCACATTGTTACTTTCTAAAAGTTGGTTAAAACCGGAAATTATATGGAATCCCCAAGGTCGGGGGTGCTACAATAAGTAAGCGAAGCAGTGCTGTGATAGATAAGTGAAGCAAAAGAAAGTCTGCACAGGCTTTTTTCAGAACAATAGAGCAAATCGATTTAAAAAGGTAATAGAAAAAATTTTCCTATAGATAGCATAACGGCAGACATGGCGTGCAGAGGAGAGGGAGGCAGCAGAATGGAAGACAGAACTGAATTTGAAAAATATCTGGCCAGACTCAGGCAGATTCTGATCCGTTCTGATGAGGAAGAACTGGAAGTCTTTTTCGACGCTCAGAACCCTGACGATATCGTTGATGAAATCTATGAACTGAACGAATCCGAGTTTGAAGGCATGATTAACCTTTTGTCTGACGAGAAGCTTGCCGTTCTGATGGACGAGTGCGGGGAGAATCTTCAGTTCCGGGTTGCGGACCTGCTGGATCCGGACCGCCTGGAAGATGTCGCGGATGATATGCGCAACCGGACTGCGGCGGATGCTCTTGTGGCATACAAGGAGCAGGAGGAGCAGAAGAGGAAAAAAGCCCACCTCAACCATCCATGGTCCCGTAAGTATGAACCGGCTGCCGACCGCGTTAAAGACGCGGAAGAGGAAAAGCAGAACGCACCTTTGACAAAGGAAGACCGGGAAGCACTGGAAAAACAGGAAGAGGAGAATGAGAAAGCCCGCGAAAAAGAGAAGGAAGAGCGGGAGAAGGAACGGGAGGCTGCCCGGGAAGAGCGTGAGCGGGAAAGACAGCGTCTGAAGGAAGAAAAATGGGAAGCTGACCAGAAAAAGCTGCAGCAGATCCTGGATGACGCGGACGCAGATGAACTGAAGGATTTCTTCGACAGTCAGGAGCCTATCGACTTTGCTCTTGAAATCGAAGATTTTGACGATATTCAGCTGCGAGGCATCACGGATCTTCTGGAGGACGACGATCTGGCAAGCCTTCTGGAGGAATCCGAAGATGATCAGCGGATCCGGATCGCAAGGCTCCTGGACAACCGCAGACTCCTGATTGCCTTCCAGTATATGCAGAAGGATGATATCGTCGATATGCTGGGGGATTTCCCCATCGGACGGCGCAAGCAGGTCATCAACCTGATGAAGCTGGACGAGCGAAAAATCATCACAAAGCTTCTGCAGTATCCGGATGATTCTGCCGGCGGTCTGATGACCACCGCTTATATAGCCCTGAGAGGCGACCTCCGAATCGGAGACGCCCTCAAAAAGATTCAGGAAATCGGTCCCAAAACCGAGATCATTGAAACCATCTATGTTCTGGATGATATGCGGAGGCTGATCGGCAAGGCGGACCTTCGAAACATCCTGGCATCACCGAAAAACTCCACTCTGGACTCGATCATGGACGACCAGGTCATATCCGTAGAGCCTGAGCTGGACCAGGAAGAGGTCGCTCACCTGGTATCGAAATACGACCTGAATGTCCTTCCGGTTGTCAGCCGGACCAGGCAGATCCTGGGCGTCATCACTGTCGATGATGTACTGGACGTCATTGTAGAAGAATACGACGCCGATATGCTGCAGATGGCCGGTGTCTCTTCAGAGGAAGATCTGGACACAACCCTGCCCGAGTCTGTCCGCCACCGTCTGCCCTGGCTTCTGGTGAACCTTGCAACTGCCTTTCTGGCTTCCTTCACGGTCAAGCTTTTTGAAGGCACCATAGCGCAGGTCGTCGCCCTTTCTGCAATCATGACCATTGTCTCAGGCATGGGCGGAAATGCCGGAACCCAGACCATGTCCGTCCTTGTACGCGATCTGGCTAAGGGAAATCCCAAGTGGGACAAGCTGAAGAAACCCTTCTTCAAAGAAATTCTGCTGGGACTGATCGACGGCGCCGCCAACGGTCTGGTAACCGGACTCATTGTCTGGATGGTCTATAGAAACTTATACCTTGGCATCATCACATTTTTTGCCATGATCGGAAACCTGCTGGTATCAGCAATCTTCGGTTTCCTGGTACCGGTCCTGCTCAAGAAAATGCATGCGGATCCCGCCATTGCATCGTCCATCTTCGTCACGACGGCCACGGACGTGCTGGGCTTCTTTATTTTTCTGGGCCTGGCCAGCATCTTCCTGCCCTATCTCATGTGAGGTGGCAAAGTGACAGGCACATTGCCACATCCCGGAGGTGGCAAAGTGCCTGTGAGTCGCGCGCGCACCGCGGGCACCAGTGCCTCGCGCACCGCGCACGAGATTGTCACTTTGCCACCGTTTGCGGTATAATGTTGGCATTCCCCTAAAACTTCGGGGGAAAATACGGAAATAGTACATCGGATAATGAAATGACCAAAAAATAGTGCAGTAAAGCTTTATTGCATTGAAACGAAAAAAGGCCTTTCTTTTTCGGTGTACTTTAAGCAAAAGAGAGGGACAGGATAAAATGAGAGACGAAACTTTAGCAATACGCGCAGGCTATCATCCGAAAAATTCCGACCCGGCTGTTATGCCGATTGTTCAGAGCACGACTTACGTCTATGACTCTACGGAAGAGGTCGCTGCGGTTTTTGACGATCCTACCAAATCCTTGATTTATTCCAGGTTTGCGAACCCGACTGTTATGGCTGTCGAGGAAAAAATCAGCGAGCTGGAGGGCGGAGTCGGCGCTATGTGCACGACCAGCGGCCAGGCTGCAACAATGATGGCCCTGCTCAATATCCTCAGCGCGGGCGACAGCTTCCTGGCTTCCACGGAAATTTACGGAGGATCGATCAACCTCTTTGACGTCACATTCAAGCGTTTCGGCATTGAATGCATCAGCATCAGCCAGGATATGTCAGACGAGGAAATCCAGGCTAAGATCAAACCCAATACCAAGGCTTTCTTCGGCGAAACCCTTGCCAACCCGGCTCTGACTGTTTTTGATATCGAACGTTTTGCAAAGCTTGCTCACAAAAACGGCATTCCTCTTATCATTGACAATACGTTCGCGACACCGGTCCTCTGCAAGCCCTTCAAGTGGGGAGCGGATATTGTCGTTCATTCCACATCCAAATACATGGATGGCCATGCCCTGCAGAATGGCGGTGTGATTGTAGACAGCGGCAATTTCGACTGGACAAACGGCAAGTTCCCGGACCTGGTCGAGCCGGACGAAAGCTATCATGGCATTTCCTATACGAAAAAATACGGCAAGGCTGCCTATATCATTAAGGCGAGAATGCAGCTGATGCGTGACTTCGGATGCTACCCTGCCGCCCATTCCGCATTTCTTCTGAACCTGGGCCTTGAGACCCTTCCGGTCCGTATGAAGCAGTACTGCAAAAACGCGAAAACCGTAGCGGAATATCTGGCAAAGAGACCGGAGGTGGAAAGCGTCAAATATCCAGGACTGGAAGGTGACAAGTGCTATGAACTGGCACAGAAATATCTGCCGGAAGGTACAAGCGGCGTCATTTCCTTTGTCATCAAGGGCGGCAAAGACGCGGCTATGAAATGGATGAACGCGCTGAAGCTCTGCTCAAATGAAGTCCACGTAGCCGACATCCGGACCTGCGTCCTTCATCCGGCAAGCGAGACTCACAGGCAGCTCTCCGACGAGCAGCTTGTCGCAGCCGGTATTGAGCCAGGCATGATCCGTCTGTCTGTCGGCCTGGAGCATGTAGACGACATCCTCGCTGACGTACAGCAGGCATTCGAGGCACTTTCCTGAATGTGGCAAAGTGACAGGCACATTGCCACATCGGGAGCTAAAGTGACAGGCACTTTGCCGCCTGACATTGCCACGTGTACTTAGGTGCTGACAGCAGGAAAAACTTTTTTGAAAAAAGATAAGAAAAAAGAGGTCGAACCCGGGAAATATCTTCCCGAATCCGACCTCTTTCCAGATTTAGCAGTTAATTTTTCTTCTGTTTTGAGCCTGCTTCTTCCTGTGGTTCCTGCTGAGCAGTCTGCCCGTTCTGTGGATCCGGCGGTGCCTGCTGCGTCATCTGCATATTCTGCGGTCCGCGCGGCGGCAGCGGAACGTTTTGAAGGACCTTTGCTTTTCTGGCGGCTTTCTTCTTATTTCCTCTTTTTACCAGAACGACGATCAGGATGATGATGGCAGCCAGTATAACCAATACCGGGCTGGCTGACAGGATAAAGACGAAGAGGTCTACGAAGAAGCTTCCGACTGCGTGCAGAGAACTCTTGAAGCCATAGCTGATCCTGTCCCAGACGGTATTTGAGTTTTCTTCTTCGACGCTTACTTCATCCAGGCTGAGATTGACGGTAGAATAGGCAATTTCCTTATCATAGCCGTTCAGCATGTTGGTCAGCTCATTCTGCCTCATATGGATGTAAGCCAAACGGTCCTGAATCTGGATAGTGTCCTCGACCTTTTTTGCCTCCTTCAGCATTTCATTGAGCGAGTCTTCTTCAATTTTTAAAGAATCCAGCTCGCTCTGGGCTTCATTGTAGGTATCCGTGATATCGGTTACCTGTTCACTCTGGTCGTAGATATTCATCAGACCATCTGCCTGGCTGAGGAAGGAATCCAGCTGATCGGCGGGAATCTCAATTTCGTAGGACTTGGACCGCTGATCATTGTAAGTACCATAGCCGGTAGAAAGCTGGGAGGACGAAATGTAGCCACCGGCGTCTTTGACCGCTTTTTCAATCGCTGCCACAGTGTCGTCGAAATTTTCCGTTCTGGCGTATATGGATACGTCTTTGGTAAGTTTGCGCTGGCTCTGGATCGGAGTGGCGGTCGTGCCGTTTCCTACCGCGCCGGAAGCGTCAGTGTCTGCAGCAGCTTCTTCTGTCGCGAATTCGGTCGTACCATAGTCCTCCTGACCATAAGCATCAGCCGCCTGCCCCTCAGCAGCGCCGGCATTTTTATAATTTCCGGTCTGCGAAGCAGACGAGGAACTTCCGCACCCTGCCATGGCCAGGACTGCGGATAGTGCAAGAACAGTCGAGAGCAGTTTTTTCTTTTTCATAGGAATCTCCATTCCGCCGCTGTAGCTGCGGCTCCTTAAAGTCCTGTCGACCTTTTCTGAAATTATACCCTGAAAATGTGTTTTTTCTGAGAACAGATGGGAAATGAAAAAAAGCTCCGCGCCAAATTTTGATAAAAAATAGAGCGCGGAGCTTTCAATTTTTGCTTTTGGGAAACGGAACAGCGGGAATATTACCAGTCGGAGCTCTCCGATGCTTCAACCGAAGATGCAGTAGAACCGTCTACCGCAGGTGCGGTGGAATCCGGGTTGATATTGGTTCCGTCAACCGTGATGGAACGGTCTACATCGCAGACGCAGAAATAAGTCTTGCCGCGGTTCATCTTGAGAGCAGATCCATCTTTATTGAGCAGAGTCAGAGGATAGATGGCTTCGCCTTTCTTCCAGTCGATTTCTTCGCACTTGCCGTTGCTGAAATAATAGCCGGTTCCGCCGTTGACCAGGTCGTACCACTCGCGGAGACCGTCCTGCATGACGCTGGTCTCTTCGGATTTAATGACGACGACGTTGGTCGCTTCGACCTGGGCCATGTCAGCACCTTCGTCAGCATAGGGCTCGCCGAAGAAATAGACTTTATATTTCTGACTTTCCGGGTCGTAGACAAATTTTGTTGTTTTGTACTCGGAAAAATTTACGCTGAGTTCATTCGCATCGATGGCATTCACTTCCGGCGTTGCCAGGTCCGCGAACTGGAAGGTCTGCTGATAAGTTGAACCGCCCTCGTGCTCGGTGCGGAAATCCGGGTTCTGAGACAGCCAGTTCTGGATATTCTCACTGGACGTATACATAGTATGCTCAGTTGCATAGCCCTGCGCAAGACGGTTCTGATCACGGTAATACATGCCGCCTGCGTTCTTCAGAGCGTTCAGCGTGGTATAGTGGGTCCAGTCCAGAAGATCAAAAGCGGAAGATGCGCCGCCTGCGTGGCAGACGATGGCGTCCATGCCGATTGCCATCTCCAGGAAGTAGTGACGGGTAGAACGGATGGGTCCAATCTTGCCTACATTGTTGATATCCTGGTAAATACCCATGACACGGGTGATACCGCCTTCCTCAACCATTTCGAACCACATATCGGCCTTGCTGTTTCCAGACTGGGGCAGAGCCTGCTTGAGCGAGTTCAGCATAATAGCGTAAGGGCGGTTGGCGGAAAGATCGGTTTCCGTGGGCTCTCCGGTCAGAGGATTGGTCGGTCCTGTTTCCTCTGCAGGCTCAGCAACTAATGCCTCCGGTTCCTCCGGAGTCGAAGAAGCTGCGACGACTTCCTCTTCAGCAGGAGAAGAAGCGACAGTGACGGCTTCCGCGGCGGAAGAGACAGCAGGTGCTTCTTCCTTCGCGCAGCCTGCCATGGACAAAGCCATAACAGAAGCCAGTACGAGCGCGAGAACGTTCTTTTTCATAAAAATCTCCTCACCCTGACCTGATGCCGGGGACGTGTACGGAACCCTGCAGCAGATCAACAAATCATTCCGGTTTTCTGCGAAGCATTTGCTTCTTTCAGGAGAAGCACATGTGCCGCACTTTTTATTGATTGGAAGTGAAAAACGACTTCCATGAAAATCAGTATATCATATTGCATGACAAAAAAGTAAAAAAAACGCCCGGGACAGGGCGTTTTTCACAAAAAATAATAAACGGGTTATGAAGAAATAGCACAGGAACAAGAGACATACCCTGCACGATGACCTGAATCATGCAGGCAGAGAGCTCAAGAACTCAATCAAAGATTTTTACGCACAATACCCAAAGCATCTTTGTGGACCTTCCCGTTCGTTGCCAGGATCTGTGACGGATGCCGGCAGTCTGCTTTCGCACCGTCGAAGTCCGTGACCAGTCCTCCGGATTCGGAAACAAGCAGGATGCCTGCCGCAAAGTCCCAGGGCTGGAGAATGTATTCGTAATAGATATCCTGACGCCCGGCGGCAATATAAGCCAGATCCAGGGCGGCTGTTCCGCTGCGGCGGATATCCTGGCAGCGGTCGTAGAAACTCCTGGCCGTCCGGAAGGTAGGATCTGCCAGCTCCCTGTGGTAGGGGGAGGTTCCGACAGCGGTCAGGCATTCTTCCAGTGAGCCGGCACCGCTTACATGGAGCGGAGTTTCGTTGACAAAAGCGCCTTTCCCTTTCTCAGCAGAGAAAAGCTCATCACGGTAAGGGTCGAAGACGACAGCCTTGGTCACCTGGCCATCCTCTGCCAGTGCCAGAGAAATCACGCTGGCGTGCATATCATGGATCAGATTTGTCGTACCGTCTACCGGATCCAGGACCCAGACCTGCCTCTTTGCAAAAACTATCTCTTCGTGATTCCCTTCTTCTCCTAAAAATTCAACATCTGGATAAAGCGACGCCAGCCTTTTACTGATGTGCTGCTGGACTTTATAGTCCACCTGCGTCGCGAAATCCGCCTTTCCTTTTACCGTTATCTCTGAAGCATCCGTGCGATTCTGAAAAAGTCCGGATGCCGCGCGCACGGTGTCAATCATTGATTTCAAGGATACTTCACTCATTATTAATTTACTGTCTTTCATCTCAACATTACTCAGTGACAATCCTTATCATAACGCAGCAGCGCACGAATTTCGAACTTTTTTCAATTTTATCCGGGGCGGCACTTTTGAAAGAACGATGGTGATATCCGCTGCCGGGACTTTCGGGATGAATTCCGTGCCTTGAGCTTCTGTGCAAGATGTGATACCATCATTGAAAATTTAGAAGAGATTGGAATTTAATATAGAAAATTAGAAGAGATTATAAAAATAATAGAACTTTAGAAGAAATTATAAAAATAATACAAGAATTGAAGCTTCAGACTTACAAGCAGAAAAAACCAGACATGTCAGCAGTAACTGACGTGCCTGGTTTTTTTACGTCTGCTTTCACGAGTCCTGAACTTTAACTCGCATTAGCTAACTGCGAAGGTTTGGAAAGACTTCTATATTAAATGTCAGACCAGGTGTGGTAAACTAGGAAGGGGAAAACTATTTGCTCTAAGAACCACAAGAATGGTTCAGGAACTATAATATATAAAAGGAGAATAAATCATGGAACAGTTTGATATGCCGGAGTGCGTCGTTTACGGAGAAAACCTGCCGGAAGCCTATCACAAAGCCCTTCTGGCACTGGACGAACAGGGACAGATCACGGACTGCGGAGACTGGAATACGACCCAGAAGGAAGTTTCCATGACCTTCTGCGTCGCAAAGCCCCTGTCTGAGCCCATGATCTCCAAGTGTTTTATCGGCGGTCCCAAGGAACTGGAACAGTACCGCCTGGAAATGCTGGACGGCATTCTGGATTTTGAGGTAGAAAAGGGAAACTGGGTCTACACCTACCATCAGAGATACGCCGACCAGCTGCAGTTCGTCGTCGACGATCTGAAACGAAATCCAAGCAGCCGCCGGGCCGTCATGCTTGTCCGGGACAAGAACGCTGATATGGCAAGCGACGATCCTGCCTGCCTGCAGCACATCCAGTACTTCGTACGAAATAACCGCCTCTGCTGCAAGGTCCTCTTCCGTTCCAACGATGCCTGCAAGGCGGCCTTCATGAACGCCTTTGCTCTGATCTGCCTGCAGAAGAAAATCGCGGACGAGCTGGGCATCGAAGTCGGAAGCTACACCCACCGGGCTAACTCTTTCCACTGCTACGAGAAGGACTTCCACCTGCTGGAGGGCTACATCAAGCGGATCAAATCCGGAGACGAAGAGGACGTGACCTTCGACTATGAAGACGGCTGGGATGAGATGATGGAAGACGCCAGACCGGAAATCTTCAAGGCGGTCGAAGAACTGAAGAGTCACTGACAAAGAGAACTCCTTACGGAGAGAAGCAAGGTACCTTCTCGGACGGAAAACGAAAATACGGACATAAAGAGACCGGAAATCAGGACAGAAAAAAGTACGCTGCGGACATCATCGGTAACTGATGATGCAGAAAATAACAGAAAGGATATGTATGAAGAAAAAAATATACACCCTTATGCTATGTGCAATCATTCCGGCTTATACTCTGAGCGGCTGCGCTGCTTCAAAAGGGGAGAGCAGCAAGGGTGAACTGATTATTGGAGACGTGTCTTCCGCTTCCGCCCAGGAAGCAGGAGACGGAAGCCGGATTCCGGAAGGCTCGAAGAGCAGCAGTTCGACAGCGGATAGCCCGAATGGCAGTTCGGCGGAGAACGATGCGGAAACAGGCAGTTCGGAAGATAGAAGCCCTCTCACAAAAGAATATACAGCAACAGAGGGTTTGATCCCTGCTTATGTCAGCGCGCCGCAAACCGTGAGCAGCAATGATGAAAGCGGCAAACTTGTTTTTTCTGGAAAGTATGAGGAAGTCTGCCTTGGCTACCCCCAGCTGTCG
Source organism: Eubacterium sp. (assembly GCA_036308545.1). GTDB lineage: Bacteria > Bacillota > Clostridia > Lachnospirales > Lachnospiraceae > Bilifractor. The sequence continues at coordinate 14,593 of JAXJVN010000052.1, forward strand.
GATTTTGAAGAGCCGAGGTCCTTTGAAGGCTTCGACGGACTTTCCGCCTCCCTTCAGGCTCTTTCTGAGGAGCAGAAGGCGGACGTCAGCAAGAGCCAGGCGGACGCCATGTCCTACTACAGCGAGGACCCGAATTTCAGCAGCGATAATTACAGCTACTACTATTCAGAGGAATATACCAATACGATCCAGCGGTCGGACGAGAAGGTCTTCAGCCTGGTGACCAGCGGTTATGGTTTTCTGGGAGGAGTCCATCCCAACTACTGGTACCGCGCCCATAATTATGATCCGGAAAGCGGACGGGAGCTGGCCTTTTCAGATCTGGTAAAGGACCAGGACCTCTTCGTTTCCGCTGCCTGTCAGGAACTCAGGAAGGAATATCCGGACATCGATCAGGGACTGATCGTGGACTCCCTGGAGAGCGGCCTGCAGGAGTTGATAGAAGAAAATTGTATCCAGGTCACGGCAGGCTACACCGGCCTGAATCTGTGGCTTTCTCCTTATGACCTTACACCCTACGCGGCAGGAGCTCATATGGTTTTTCTCTCTTATGACGCGTATCCGGAACTGGTGGACCAGAGCCTGACAGAAGTTCCTGACAGCTATGCTTATCATATGATCGGCGGAGCGCCGACCGAGATTGTGGACAGGGACAGCGGAAGCTTAAGCCTGAAAGCGGTAAGTACGTTCAATTCCGACAATTATTCGTGCAGTCTGACGGTAACCTGCGGAGAGCAGACAGAGAACTTTTCGGAGGAAGGCTGTTACGGCCAGAATCTGTGCCTGGTTCATGTGAATGGAAGAAATTATCTCTATGTCTGCGGCAGCTACGATGATGACTGGGAGAGCATCAAGGTTATCGCGCTTTCGCCTGACAGGATGTCGCTTACTTCTTCGGACCAGCTGAAGAATATCGGCTTTCACGGTTTTTATCCGGTTGATCCTGCTAACATGGTCCTTGAGTCCAGGACCAATATGCTGAGTACCTGCGGCATACGCCGCTATTACAGCGCGGGCGGGGACGGTGTACCGAATGCCCAGACGCCATACTGGTTCTATATGGATTGGCGGGCGGAGAATCCGGACCTTCCGATCCTGACTTCCAAGGTGGATCTGCAGATGGAAGAGGTGGAAAACCCCGGACAGGAGCATGGACAGGAGATTACCATTCCGGCTGGAACTGCTTTTGATTTTGTTGCGACGGACGACAGCACCTACGCAGTCCTTCGAACAGACCAGGGCAAGCTTGTCCTTGTAGAAGCCGATAATTCTTCCTGGCCGGTCATGGTGAACGGGATGGAACTGGACGCGGCCTTTGACGGCACCTTCTTCGCCGGATAAAAACAGGCATTCCTGACCGATAGAGCATAAAAAATATGAAGACCCTGCTGGCAGCAATTAACGCAAAATATATACACAGCAATCCGGCAGTCTACCTGCTCCGGGCTTGCGCCGATCCGGAAGACCGGCCAAATATTTCAATAGCAGAGTATACGATTAATCAATATCCGGAGGAGATTCTGGCGGATATCTACAGAAGAGGGCCGGACCTGCTGGCGATTTCCTGCTATATCTGGAACTGGAAGCTGGTCATGGACCTTCTCTCTGATATTGGAAAGGTCCTGCCGGACTGCCGGATCTGGCTGGGAGGACCGGAAGCAGCCTGGAACGCGGAAGAAATTCTGAGAAAATATCCGGCTGTCGAAGGCATCTTCACGGGAGAGGGCGAGAACTCCTTCCGTAAGCTGGTCCGCTGCCTGAACAGGCAGGAGGCGAACCGGGTCGGAGCAAAGAAGTCTGAAAGCCTTCCAATTCAGAAGCCGGAAATCAGCCGGGTACCCGGAATCGCGTTTCGAAGACCGGATCCGAAAGAGGATGGGGGACTTGTCCGGACCCCGGAAGAGCCGGTGGCAGACCTGGATACGCTTCCGTTCCTATACAATGACGAGAACCTGGAACAGTTTCGCAACAAGATCATCTACTATGAATCCAGCCGCGGATGTCCCTTTGTCTGCGGCTACTGCCTGTCTTCTCAGGAGCACGGGATCCGCCTTCGCAGCCTGCCGCTTGTGGAGAAAGAACTGCAGTTTTTCCTGGACCATAAGGTGCCTCAGGTCAAGTTCCTGGACCGGACCTTTAACTGCAATCGCGCCCATGCCATGGGTATCTGGACCTATCTGAAGGAGCACGACAACGGCATCACCAACTTCCATTTTGAACTGGAAGCGGACCTGCTGACAGAAGAAGAACTGGAGCTTCTGACCTCCTTAAGACCGGGCCAGGTTCAGGTCGAGATTGGCGTGCAGTCTACTAACGGGCAGACCCTTGCAGCGGTCGGCCGTCATACCTCTTTCGAACATCTGAAAAAATGCGTCATGAAACTATTGAACGCCGGGAATATGCATGTCCATCTGGATTTGATCGCCGGTCTTCCTTACGAAGACTATCCATCCTTTCAGAAGTCTTTTAACGAAGTTTACGCCCTTCATCCCAATGAACTCCAGCTTGGCTTCCTCAAAGTTCTGCACGGGACTCCTCTGGCAAGGCAGACGGAGCAGTATGGAATCCATTATATGACAGATCCGCCCTATGAGGTTTTTTCCACCGACTGGATCAGCTATGACCAGATACTGGAACTGAAACGGGTCGAGGAAGTCCTGGAGATTTACTACAACAGCGCCCAGTTCAGCCGGACGATCCGTGTACTGGAGACTTACTTCCCGGATGCCTTTAACATGTATAAAAAGCTGGCGGACTTCTATGACCGCCATCACTACTTCGTGCAGACACCGGCAAGGGCAAAGCGCTATAAGATTCTGCTGGAATTCATTGAAGAAAATGTAAAAGCACCGTCGGATACTGAGACCGGACGGATGGACATGTTTCGCCAGCTTTTGACATACGACCTTTATTTGAGAGAGAATGCCAAGAGTCGGCCTGGGTTTGCGCCGAAAAGACCGGCAGCGATTGGAAGACGTCACGAGTTTATCCATGAAGAAGACCTGGATTGGAAAATCTGGGAGATTTGTCCTTACGGACCGGGAAGTCCCGGGAACTTTATTCATTGTAAGACAGAAACGCCTGTCAGGGTATGCTTCCATTATCAGAAGCGCAGCCCCATATCCGGAAATGTAAATATCAGCCTGGAGGAATAACAGACTTTGGAAGACAGACCACATAAACGGCGTGCCCATTATCCGGGCAAGTATCCGAAGAAATATGAAGAGAAATACAAGGAACTGAATCCGGAAAAATACGGGGATACGATCGAACATGTCATTGAAAAGGGCGGGACGCCTGCCGGCATGCATATCTCTATCATGGTGAAGGAAGTGCTGGATGCCCTGCAGATTCAACCGGGCATGCAGGGCTGCGACTGTACTTTAGGTTACGGCGGACATACCCAGGCTATGCTGGAAAAACTGTGCGGGAAAGAAGAAACAGATATCCGGAGGGCTGTATCTGCTGATCCGCAGGAGTTTTGTCTGAAGACGGAAATGAAGCAAACGGATACAAAAGCAGCACCGGGCAGCCATTTAGTCTCCCTGGATATTGACCCCATTGAATCGGTCAAGACAGAGATGCGGCTGCGGGACAAGGGTTATGGCCCGGACCTTCTGGCTATTGAGCATATCAATTTCGCCGATCTGGACCTGGCGGCGGAAAAGTACGGCAAGTTTGATTTCCTCATGGCGGATCTTGGGGTTTCGTCCATGCAGATTGATAACCCGGAACGCGGCTTTTCCTACAAGACGGAAGGACCACTGGACCTGCGCATGAATCCGGAAAAAGGGGAACCCGCTTCGGAGCGGCTGAAAAAACTTTCCGAGGGCGAACTGACCGGCCTTCTCATCGACAATTCGGACGAGCCATATGCTGAGGAGATTGCAAAGGTCATTTCCAGACGCAAGTGGAAGAAACAGGCAATCGAAACGACGACGGACCTGGCAGATGCAGTTGCTGAAGCTCTGCATTTTCTGCCGGAGGCGGAACGAAAGAACGAGGTGAAAAAGTCCTGCGCCCGGGTTTTCCAGGCACTCAGAATAGACGTCAACAGTGAATTCGAGTCTTTGGAGTCTCTGATGGAAAAGCTGCCGCTTGTCATGAAGAGCGGCGGAAGAGCTGCTATCCTGACCTTTCACTCAGGCGAAGACCGGATCGTCAAGAAAGCCTTCAAGACTTATTACAAGAAAAAAATCTGCAGGGAAATATCCGATGACGTAACCAGACCGTCAAAGGAAGAATGCTATCGTAACCCCAGAGCAAAGTCGACCAAACTCAGGTGGGCAGTTTTTTCCTAGTCATTAGCGAAACCTAAAGCGGGCTTTTTGGCATAACAAAAAAGCCGCAGCAGACCATAAAACGAAGAAACACAGAATCGACGTACAGGAGGGAGTCACATTGGAAAAAGTAAAAAAACGTCTTGTGAAAGCGTTTGACAGCCTTTACAGCTTCTGCAAGGTCATTGAGCTGGCTGCGGCAGCTGTTATTACGGTTGCCATTCTCATATTTCTTGTCTTCCTTATCATGAAATTTGTGCAGACGCCGATCCATGACCCGTCCGAGCAGTTTATTGAATTCCTGCGCGGCATGCTGAGTCTTGTCATCGGCATCGAGTTCGTCAAGATTCTGATCCGTCATCAGGTTGAGGACGTTTTGGACGTTCTGATCTTTGCAATCGCCAGATTTATGATCGTCAGCCATGGCTCCGGCACGGAAGTCCTGCTGCAGATCATCGGCGTGGCAATCCTGTTTGCTGTCCGCAAATACCTTGCTTTTAAGGGAGAGCATGAACCGGAGGAACTTTAAATGAAATTTCTGCACCTGTCCGACCTGCATATCGGACTTAAGTTAATAAACAGGGACCTGCGGGAGGACCAGGAGTATATTCTGGACCAGGCCGTGGAGCTTGCCAAGGAAATCCTGCCGGACGCCATCGTCATCGCCGGGGATATCTATGACAAGGCCATTCCGTCAGCGGAAGCGGTTGAGGTATTCGACCGCTTCATTGCTTCTCTGAAAAAAAATCTTCCCGACACGGCTGTGATGATGATCAGCGGCAACCATGACAGTGCCCGCCGCATTGACTGCTACCGCAGCGTATTGGAGCTGGAAAATTTCTACATGATCGGCATGCCGCCCCAGAAGGAGGATGAACATATCCGCAGGGTTACGCTGAACGACGAATATGGACCGGTTCATTTCTGGCTTCTTCCTTTTATCAAGCCCACCATGGTCCGGCAGATCGTAGGCACGGACGAGAAAGGGAATAATCTGTCCTACCATGAGAGTGTAAAGCGGATGCTGGAACGGGAAGAGATTCATACAGATGAGCGCAACGTTCTGGTCAGCCACCAGTTTTATCTTCCGGCAGGAAAGAGTGCAGATGAGATCGAGCGGGCGGATTCGGAAATCCGTACGGTCGGCAATATTGACGAGATTTCTGCGGAAGTGCTGAAACCCTTCGATTATGCGGCTCTCGGCCATATTCATAAGCCCATGAAGGTCGGAAGCGAAATATGGCGCTATCCGGGGACGCCCTTAGCATCCTCTGTTTCCGAGGCAGGACAGCAGAAAGGCATGATTCTGGTAGAAATGGGACCAAAAGGAGATGCGGCCGGGTTGGGAGATGCGGCCGGGTCGGGAGAGGCGGTCGAGCCGGGGAAAGCAGCCGGGATTGGCGAAACGGTCAAAACGAAAGTCATCCCATTTAAACCCCTTCGGCAGCTGAAGGTCATCAGCGGAAGCTTCCTGGAAGTTCTGGGGCAGGCATGCGACGACTATGTGTCCGTTGAACTGACGGACAATAAAGATCTGGACATGATTGATGCGCGGGACAGGATTCGCCTGGCTTTCCCCAATCTGCTGGAGGTCCGGCGAAAGACCATACACAGAGCGGATTACAGCTCTGCGGCGGCAAAGGCTGCCGTGACAAAAGATCCTTTTGAACTCTGTTCCGCTTTCCTGCCGGATATGAGCGAGGAGCAGGAAAAAATCATGAAGGACGTCATTAATTCTATCCTGGGATCCTGAAACGGCATAAAGCGGCCGGTGCAGGGCGTGAAAAAGAAAGAGATTCTTAACAGATGAGACCCATCTTACTGAAAATGGAGGCCTTCGGCTCTTATGCCGGGCCTGTGACCATAGATTTTACCAAGGCAGAACAGAATTTATTCCTGGTGACCGGTGATACCGGCGCGGGCAAAACAACCATCTTCGATGCGATAGTTTTTGCCCTGTACGGTGAAGCCAGCTCCAATGCCAACAAGAAGGAAGGCATCGTTCTGCAGAGCCAGTTTGCTCCTGCAGGGACAAAGCCTTCGGTTGATCTGACGTTTGAGGAAGGCGGAGAGGAATATACCGTTACCAGGGTTCCGCGCTACCTGAAGCTTCTGACCAGGGGAGCGGAGAAGGGCGTCGGCACCAGGGAAGTGACCGGAGAAGTAAGCCTGGTCATGCCGGACGGCAGCGTTTATCCCTCTAAGGAGACCGATCAGAAGCTGATTGAACTGGTCGGACTGTCTAAGCCTCAGTTCATGCAGGTCGCCATGATCGCCCAGGGCGAGTTCATGCAGCTTCTGCGGGCCAGCTCCAATGACAAGAAGGTTATTTTCCGCCGCCTGTTCGGGACAGAGCTTTACCAGAATATTGCCGACGAGCTGGGTCTCCGCAAGAAGGATAAGGAGAAGGAGATCGCGAAGATCAAGACCTTCTGCCAGGCGGAATCCGGCCATATCAGCATCCCGGCAGAATTTCCTGAAGCTTCTGAACTTTCCGGGCAGAAGGAGCTGATCCTGCAGGGGAGTCTGGCAGGTCTGCCGGATTTCATGGAGCTTCTGGACAGACTTTCTGTCTGGATGGCAGAGCTGGAAAAAAAGACGGAAGCGGAGAAAAACCTTGCGCAGAAAGCCTGGATGGAAGCGGGCAGCCGTGTAACGGAGGCGGAGAGTCTTTCCAAAGATTATCAGAATCTGGACCGGGCAAAAAGTTTTTTGCAGGTTTGCAAGGGAAAGGAAGAGCGTGCACAGGAACAGGCAGGCCTTGTCCGCAGGATCCGTGCGGCTTATCAGGTAAAGAACGTCTTCAGTCTCTATGAAGACAGCCGGGGACAGGCAGCAAGGATGACGGCAGACCTGAAGGCAAGGGAAGCAGCTCTCCCGGGGCTGGAGGAAACGCTGGCGCACGCAGATGCTGAGGAGAAAAAGGCCAAGGAATCCTATGAGAAGGAACTTGCGGCATTCAGCCAGACAGAGGAACGGGTCAATAAAGCCCTGACCGCCTTTGCGCGTCTGGAACAGGAAGAGAAGAAGCTGCAGGAGGCGGAGAAAGGTCTGGAGGCGGCAAAGAAAGCCAGGGAAAAGGCAGATGCGGACAAAAGGCGCCTGGAGGAAACGGAAAAGGCGGACCGGAAAGAAGAGGAGTCCTTACGGATTGCCGAGAAAGCTGCAGTTCTTTTTCAGAATGAAAAGAAGCAGTTCGATCAGATCCGGAAGGACAGCTTCGAGCTGGCTGACCGCATCCGCAAGCTGGAAGAACTGGACAGCCGCAAAGCTGCAGCTGACGGGGCTTACCGCAAGGCCAGGCAGGCTTATGAAGAAGCGGAAGAAGGCTATCAGAAGATGCGCAGAATTTTTCTGGACAGCCAGGCAGGAATCCTTGCCTCAGACTTGATAGACGGTCAGCCATGCCCGGTCTGCGGATCTCTGGACCATCCCCATCCGAAAAAGCTGGATCCGACAGAACAGAAAGTCAGCCAGGAAAGTCTGGATATTGCCCGCGATTCCCTGGACGGAAAAGACAGGGAACAGCAGAAGGCGTCCGAACAGGCGAAGATCCTTGGTGCGGAAAGGGCAGCAGCGGACAGAACCTACGCGGAAGCATTTGACCGGTTTAAGAACGGCATCGCGTCCGCAGTACCGGCATCCATCGACACCGGCTATATGCTATCCTGCGGTCCGGAGAAAAAGGGAGATGCCTTCCGGGAAATCCTTTCCTTATGGAAGAACAGTTTGGAAGAGAAAGCAAAGCGGCTGCAGAAGGACCTTGCCAGGCTGTCACAGGTGAGGAAGAACCTGGCGGGCATGGAAGCTGCAAAGGAAAAGGCGGCTTTGGATGCAAAAGCGGCGGAGGAGGCACTGACCGGAAGGACAGGAGAGGCAGAGCATGCCCGTGCTTCCGTGGAAAGCACTCGGTCTGAGCTTTCCTTCCGCAGCCGAAAGGAAGCAGAAGAAGCCGGCAGGGATGCGGCAAAAGACAGGGACCTGGCTCGTTTTGCTTTTGAGAAGGCAGTTTCGGTCACAAAAGGGGCAAAACAGAAGAGAGACGAGACCTCCGCCCTGATCGGGCGTTATAAGAAGGAACTTCCGACGCTTGAGGAGCTTGCAGCACAAAGAGCCGGCGAATACAGAAAAGCCATGAAAGCAGCCGGATTTGCACCGGAAGAAGGGGAAAAGGCAGAGTTCAGCCGGGAAGAAGGGACAGCAGCCGGTTTCGGTGAGCAAGAATGGAAGGGCCTTGTTGAAAAACATCCGGAAGAAGATGCCGATAGGTTGCAGCAGCTGCTGAATAAATTTGAGAAGGACAAAGCGGCGGCTGCGGAAGTGCTAAAACAGGAAGAGGAAAAGATCGGTTCCAGACCAAGACCGGACATGGAAAAAGCAAAAGCAGAAAGAGACTTTGCAGGGAAGGAATACGAGACCCGGGAAAAAATTTTTTCCGAAATCAGTCAGAAGGCTGCAGAGAACAAGAGGGCGCTCAAGGCACTGAAGAACCAGGCCCAGTCCAGAACAAAGCTGATCGAAGAACATACCGGAATTTCGGAACTTTACAACCTTGTATCCGGCAAAGAGAGCGGCAGCCGCATGGACCTGGAAACGTTTGTCCAGCGCTATTATCTGGAGAAAATCCTCTGGTCGGCCAACCGCCGTTTCGACGAGATGTCCGGCGGCCAGTTCGAGCTGAGAATGGTTAAGGACGAGGAGGCAGGCCAGGGCAAGAACCGCGGTCTGGACCTCATGGTCTACTCCAACGTGACCGGACGGGAGCGCGAGATCCGCACCCTTTCGGGCGGCGAATCCTTTATGGCAGCCCTGTCCCTGGCCCTGGGCATGGCGGACCGCATCCGCGAAGACTCCGCAGCCGTCAATCTGGATATCATGTTCATAGACGAAGGCTTCGGCTCCCTTGACGACCACTCCAGAGACCAGGCAGTCAAAGTTCTGCAGGAAATGGCGGGCGGCAATAAACTCATCGGCATCATCTCGCATGTAACCGAGCTCAAAAATGAAATTGACGACCAGCTGGTCGTTACAAAAGACGATAAAGGAAGCCACGTCCACTGGGCGTGAGGCAGCACAGGTGGCAAAGTGACAGGCACTTTGCCACCTTATTGTGCGTCGGGCTGGGCTGTATCGGATGTGTCAGCCTGCAGTTCCTGCTGCTCGGCCAGCTTTTTCAGGTAGTCGGCGTTGGTTGTGGAAGCATCCTGACCTTCGTTGTAGATAACGATCGGAGTCCCGGCGGAGATCGTTTCAAAAATGGTCTTCGCCACTGCCGGCGGCAGGTTGATGCAGCCGTGCGATCCGTTGGTCTGGTAAATCTGGCCGCCGAAGGATGTCCTCCAGTCCGCGTCGTGCAGGCCTTCTCCCTCGAAGAAAGGCATCCAGTACTGGACTTCATTTTTCCAGCTTTCTGTCTCTGCGTAGGTTCCGGTGAGGGTAGCGGGGCTTTCTTTATATGCCAGAGGGAAGACACCGGTCTGGGTCTGCAGCCCCTTGGACGCATTGCCGGATACGATATCCGACTCAACGACCAGGGCGCCGTCCTTATAGAACCAGAGGTGCTGGCTGGTCAGGTCGACCTCGACGTAGTTGCCCGCCAGATCGTCTGTTCCGTTTCTCTTATAGTAGTAAGGGTTGCCCCAGTCGTTGGTCTTGACGTAGACAGGCTCTCGTGTAACGGACTGCATGCCCTTCACGTCGCTTTCCAGCTGCTGAAGCTCGGCATCCTGGTCAATGATATAGCCATAATCGTTGAGGGTATCACTGAAGATAACCGTTCCGCCGCCTGTTGTTTTGAAGGTACGCTGCAGGTGACGGGTATTGTATTTCATGGCCAGGTCATTGATGAAGGATTTCAGCTTCTCTTCGTCGACGGTGACATTCAGGTCGTCATCGACGCTGATCCAGGATTTCAGCGTCTCATTGTCAACTTCATAGGTCTCATCCCCGAAGGTATAGGTAATGCTCATGCTGTCATAAGCTTTGAGGCGGAGGTCCTTGGTCTTCTCTTTTGCCTCGGCTTCCAGGTCTGCAGTATCGGTGGAAACCGTTTTTGACGTATAGAGACTGGAAGGAAGGCTGATCTCAAGACCGCTTCCGGAGACCTTCACGCCTCCGTCAGAAGCCTGGGACGAGCTGTCGGAATCTTTCGAGCTGCTGGAATTCGATGAGCTGGCGGTATTCGATGTGCTGTCTGAAAATTTCAGACTTCCGGAGCTGCTTTTACCAGAACCGTCAGCATCACCAGCCAGATAGGCGTCGATCTGCTCTTTGACATAGGACTGCAGCTTGGCGTCGTCAATCATGTTGCCCTGGACCGGCTCCGATACAACATAGGTATTGTTTGCTTCATCCAGCGTAAGTTCGGCATCTTTGGATTCCACACGGGGCTCAGCAAAGGAAGCAGATGTGACGAACCTGGAAAAAACATCTGGATCGAAACTGCATGCGTCTTCGATGGAAAGTGCGTAACCGGACGTCCTTGCCTTGAACATAAGGGAGAGACTGGATTTTTCTTCCTGCATCTTTTTTGTCAGGGCCTGCTCGAAAGAGTCCTGATCGAAGGTATAGCCGTAATCAGAAAGCTTGCCGGTCAGGGCTTCACTGCTGTTTTCCAATAATGTTACCGTGACATCCTTATACTTTGCGACCTGTTCGTCAGAAATTTCGGCAGCGGTTTTTCCCGAGACATCCTGCCCGTTCAGGGTCGTCCCCTCAAGAAATCCCTTCTGCGACCGGCAGGACATGTAGAAAGCCCCGATGCCGATCAGAATGATCGCTGCAAGGACAACGGGGATCAGGAGGAGAAACGGTTTCTTCCTGCTTTTGTTCTTTTTGTATCTTGTATCTTTATTCAAAAAAATCACCTCTATTAAATATATGACTTCTATCTGAATACATTTCATGGTGCATGTTTTAAAACATGCCGCATGATACAAAGTGCGGACCGGACCGTAAAAAATAAGGCTGCGCCGGTCTCATAGACGACACTAAACAGATTTAAATATATATCATAATTGTGATGAAAGAATGTTTTTTTTGAGTACACAGTGCCACGTGATGGGGGTGAGCCAAAGTGCCAGGCACTTTGCCACCTCTCTGGCTGTACGCTTTTTTATTAAAAAAAGCCCGAACCCTTGATAAGAAAGGGTTTGGGCTGTTGTTCAGGAGAAAATCGAAAGACAAAACAGGTGGCAAGGTGCCAGGCACCTTGCCACCTCAGGCGTCGAAGTGCCTGGCGCTTTGACGCCTCCATTGCTTACATGTTTTCTTTGATGGCTTCTTCCAGGATATCGAGTCCTCTTGTCAGCTGCTCGTCTGTGATGCACAAGGGGGCGAGGAAACGGATGCAGTTATTGTAGAGTCCGCAGTTCTCCATTAATAAGCCTTTGTGGAGCGCGCTCTGGATGATCTTTGCTGTGAGCTCAGGAGCAGGCTCTTTTGTTTCTTTATCTTTTACGAATTCGATGCCGATCATAGCGCCGAGTCCGCGGATGTCTCCGACGACCGGATATTTATCCAGGAACTCTTTGTATCTTGTCATGACGACGTCTCCAATATGGCGTGCTCTTGCGGCGTAGTCATCGCGGGTCATGATCTCCATGATCTTAAGCGCGGACGCGCATGCCAGCGGGTTGCCGCAGTAAGTGCCGCCGATGGTTCCTGCCGGAGCAGCATCCATAACTTCCGCACGGCCGGTGATCGCACTGATGGGAACGCCGCCGCCCAGGGATTTGGCAGTTGTGATGATATCCGGAGCCGCGCCGGCTTCTGCCCAGTACTCGGAAGCGTAATATCTTCCGGTACGGCAGTTTCCGCACTGGACCTCGTCGGCAACGAGGAGGATGCTGTTGTCGTCACAGATCTTGCGAAGGGCTTTGACCCATTCGATGGGAGCCGGAATAAAGCCGCCTTCACCCTGGAGAGGTTCTACGATCATGCAGGCAACTTCGTTTGCAGGAGTTCCCTGGTCAAAAACTTTGTAAAGCTCGTCCAGATAATACTGGATGGCTTCTTCTTCGCTGTAGCCCTTGGGTGCCCGATAGAGATAAGGGAAGGGTGCGCGGTAGATGCCTGCCGGGAAGGGTCCCATGCCGAGCGAGTAGGACTTCTTGGCTGTCAGGGCCATGGTCAGGTTTGTACGGCCGTGGAAAGCACCGGTGAAGCAGATGACGTTGCTGCGTCCGGTGTAGGCTTTGGCAATCTTGATCGCGTTCTCGTCGCACTCAGCGCCGGAGTTTGCGAAATAGGTTTTCTTCTCGGTTCCCCTGCAGGGCATCTTCTCATTCAGTTTTTCCGCCAGCTCGACGTAGCCTTCATGTCCGACGATATTGAAGAGTTCATGGAAATATTTTCCTGCCTGGTCCTGAACCGCTTTTACGACTTCCAGATTGGAATAGCCGATATTCAGAACGCCGACGCCGCCGATCCAGTCGAGGTATTTATTGCCGTCGAGATCTTCCAGCATAGCGCCTTCCCCTCTCTTAATGACGACCGGATAGGTATTGCTGCAGATTCCTTTGGGAACCGCTGCGTTTCTGCGGTCAAGTACGGCTTTGACCTTGGGTCCCGGGATCTTGTCGGTTACAATTTCCGGTAAGTCTTCTCTTAACATAAATAATTCCTCCTTTACTTGCCTTAACATGTCTGATCGAATGATTATTTACAATTTTTTGTCGACGAATGTCAGGAGCTTTCCTGTAATGTAAAAAGAGACAGGTGCGGTCATTTCCGCCCTCTGCCTCCTTGCGATCGATGCTCCTTTGCATTCGATGGCTTCAGTATATACGGCTGAACTGGGTGCGGCAATGGTCGCGTGACAGAAAAAAGTTGTGCACATGCACAAACAAAGCTATAATCAGAGGGAAAAACAAAAGCATGCAGCACCGGAATAATAGAAGCTTCATCATTTCCATTTGGCTTGTGCCCAAAATGCGTATATATACGTGCCTGAAACGTACATATACTAAAACTACTAAAACGCATATAGGAATACACGAGTAGACTATTGCCTCTGATTCCTGCAGGAAGCATGGCAGAACAGTGGCAGGACAATATTCATAGCATAGTTTCGCAAGCCAGATATTTTGTTTTGGTATTATCAGGAGAAATAATCTATGTCCACTACAGTTCTTGACATTTTTAAAAACGCCGGCGAGCGTTACAATGCCCGCCTTGCTGCCGGCAAGGACGGTCTTTCCAATATCGTCAAGTGGGTCCATATCGTGGAATACCCGGACGTAGCCTTTTTTCTGCACGGAGCGGAGATTGTTTTTACAGCAGGCATCATGAATAAATACAAGGGCTGGGTCCTTCAGTTCGCCAAGGATATCCATCAGGCGGGCGCTGCGGCTTTTGTAGTAAACCTTGGCGTCTATATTCCTGAAATCCCGCAGGATGTGATCGAATACTGTGATAAAGTGGGGCTGCCGCTCTATACCATTCCCTGGAAGACGCGCATGGTCGATATGACGCGGGACTTCTGCAATCACATCGTCCGGGAAGAACAGCGCGATGAGAGCGTTTCCAGCCTGGTCAAGGATATGGTCTTCGGGTCGCCTCATCCGGAGGAGACGAAATCTGCGCTGGAACGGCATGGCTACCGCAGCAACTATGCTTATCATTTTCTGGCAATTTCCTATTCCTGCTCTAAGGAAGAAGAAGCTTATACTAAGGTGGACGGAGAGGTTTCCCTGCTGGCCGAGCACAGGACCCGTACCTTCCATGACCTGCCGGTGCACTTCCATTACAGGGAAAAACTTTTTTTCCTTCTTGTGGGCTACTCGGACCGGGAGCTGCGCGCTCTGACGGAATCCCTGGCGGCAGATGTTTCTTATAAAAAAAAGAAGCCGGCGGCTTATTTTGCAGTTGGCCCTTCCTTCACCGGACTTTCTGAAAGCCGCCAGCCCTTCGAACAGACCTTCACCCTGAGCTGCCAGGGGAAAAAAAGCGGGCAGCCGGTTATTTTTTTCGACGATCTGACAATCGGACGCCTGCTCGTTTCCATTCCGGACAGCGCCATCCTGCAGGGGTATGTGCAGAAGGCACTGGGACCATTGCAGGAATATGATCAGACCAGGGGAACCGGACTTACAGACTTCCTCGAATGTTATCTTCGAAATAACTGCAGCCCGCAGAAGGTCAGTGAAGAACTCTTTGTACACCGCAATACGGTCAGCAACTACATCCACAAGGTTTCCGACCTCTTAGGCGTAAATCTGGAAGAACAGAAGACGCGGACCATGCTTTATCTCGCGTTTGAGATAAAGAAAATGCTATAAAGCGGGTGGGAATAAGCATCCGGTTTTTCCGAAAAAATGCTTTTTCATCACTCAAATGGATTAAAAAAATGTCCAAAATAATTCAAAACATGTATTGACATTGGCGATTTCGGGAACTAAGATAACACGTAAATACAAAGGCGTATTCGTTGAGAGACGGATGCGCCTTTTTTCTTTCTACAGGCAAGCCGAACGGGCATCGCAGATGTCCGCTTTGGGATCTTACGGAAAGACCTTATGGAAAAAGCATTATTGTGAAAGGAGTGCTGACCATGGACAAGAAAAAGCTATACATCGACGGAGCCTGGGTAGAAGGGACGTCTCCGGACGTCCTCGACTGCACCAACCCGGCTACAGGTGAGGTAATCGCGCAGGTACAGGAAGCGAGCATTGCTGATGCCGACGCGGCGATCGCTGCGGCAAAAAAATCCTTCTATGAGACCAGAGACTGGCGTGATATGGACAGCCAGACAAGAGGAGACCTCCTCCTGCACGTAGCTGACCTCTTAGACCGTGACCGTGCGGAGCTGGCAAGGCTGGATACGCTGGAAAACGGCAAACCCCTTCGTGAGGCAGAAGGCGATATCGACGATGGAATCCACTGCTTCCGTTATTATGCAGGCCTGATCAAGGCTCCGACAGGCGGATGCTATAACGTCAACGGCGGTTTCGGCCAGATGCACTCCTATATGGTACATGAGCCAGTCGGAGTCGTAGCGCAGATCACCCCCTGGAACTATCCTTTCCTGATGGCAGTCTGGAAGCTGGCGCCCGGTCTTGCAGCCGGCAACAGCATTGTATTCAAGCCGAGTTCCGAAGCAGTCCTTTCCTGCATCAAGATGTTTGAAATCTTTGATGAAGCCGGTATCCCCAAGGGAGCAGTCAACCTTCTGATCGGACCCGGCAGCACCGTCGGCAATCATATGGCGGAGTCCATGGACGTAGATATGATCACCTTCACGGGAAGTACCGCAGTCGGCAGATCTATCATGAAAGCCGCAGCCGGCAACCTGAAGAAGATCGGCCTGGAGCTGGGCGGAAAGTCCCCGCTTGTTATTTTTGAAGACACCGATATAGAGGCTGCAGTCGAATGGGCTATGATCGGCATCTTCTTCAACCAGGGCGAGGTCTGCTCGGCAACGTCCAGAATTATCGTTCAGCGTTCTATCCATGATCAGTTCGTAAAGAGACTGGTCGAACGGGCTAATGCCATGACCATTGGCAATCCGCTGAATAATCCGGATATCGGACCGCTTGTCTCCAAGGGACAGATGGAGCGGGTACTCAAATATATCGAGATCGGCAAGCACGAAGGCGCCAAGTGCCTGTGCGGCGGCGAGCGCTATACCGAGGGCGAATGCGCCAATGGATACTTCGTGCGCCCGACTGTTTTTGACGGCTGCACGCCGGACATGACCATTGTCAGAGAAGAAATCTTCGGACCGGTTGCTTCTGTCCTGACCTTCGATACGGAGGAAGAGGCAGTCAAGCTGGCTAATGATACCGTCTACGGCCTTGCAGGCGCCGTCATTACCGACAACGCAACACGGGCTATGAGAGTCATCAAGGAGCTGCGCGCCGGCATTACCTGGATCAACTGCGATCAGCCGACCTTCAACGAAGCACCGTGGGGCGGCTACAAGATGAGCGGCATCGGCAGAGAGCTGGGCATCCATGGTCTGGAGGAATATCAGGAAGTCAAGCAGATCAACCAGTGCCTGACACCGGGACCGGTCGGCTGGTATACCCACTGATCCTTCACAAAACCGAAAAAATTTTTTTTTAAAGATACGAAGGCGTATTTGCTTAGCAAAGAAAGCAGATGCGCCTTTTCTTTTACTCAGGCAGTGAACCAAACGACACGCATGCAGGCTGAGCAGACAGAAGCAGAGCAGAAAATCTGCGCACCCCTTAAAGACAGAGCAGGCAGAAGCATTTGAACAGCAGAAATGTAATCCACAAATGAGGAGGATGCAAAAATGAAGGAACTCGATATGATCATCAGACCGGACAAGCTGGAAGCAGTTAAGGGAATCCTGGATTCGGAAAATTGCGGCGGCATGACTATTTCAACCGTACTCGGCTGCGGCGCGCAGAAAGGCGTAACGGAGGATACTGTAAATGAAATCAAAGGTCTCAAGACCACGATCAACCTCCTGCCCAAGATCCGCGTTCAGATCGTTGTAGAAGACAGCAAGGTAGATCCCATCATCCTTGCAGTACGCGAGAAGCTTGCTACCGATCATGTCGGCGACGGCAAGATCTTCATCCGCAGCGTAGACGACGCTGTCAGAATCCGTACCGGTGAGCGCGGAGATGCAGCACTGTGATGTAATTGCTCAGGCAGCAGCCGAACGAGCGAGACACAGGTATCTCTGGATAAATTTTTTTTAAAACTGAGGTGAGTGATGAATGAGTGAATATATCGTAGAACTGGAAAAAGTAAATAAAGTCTACGGAACCAACCACGTCGTAAAAGACATGGACCTCAAGGTAAAAGAGGGAGAGTTCCTCACCCTGCTTGGTTCTTCCGGCTGCGGCAAAACGACAACGCTCCGCATGATCGCGGGCTTTGAAATGCCGACCACCGGAAGCATCCGGGTACAGGGTGAAAACATTGAAGACAAGCAGCCCTTCGAGCGTGACGTTAATACGGTCTTCCAGAGCTATGCTCTTTTTCCGCATAAGACGATCGCCGAAAACATCGGCTATGGCCTTAAGATGAAAAAAGTTCCCAAAGCCGAGATCAAAAAGCGGGTCGAGGAAATGCTGGAGCTCGTGCAGCTGCAGGGATTTGAAAACCGTTATCCTTCCCAGCTTTCCGGCGGCCAGAAGCAGCGTGTCGCGATCGCCCGTGCTGTCATAAACCGTCCCAAGGTCCTTCTTCTTGACGAGCCGCTGGGTGCGCTGGACCTGAAGCTCCGGAAGCAGATGCAGCTGGAACTGAAGAGGCTGCAGCGTAAGCTGAATATTACCTTCATCTATGTCACGCATGACCAGGAAGAAGCCCTTACCATGAGCGACCGTATCGCCATTATGCACGAAGGCATTATCGACCAGATCGGCACGCCTTTCGAAATCTATGAACATCCGGCGACCAAATTTGTCGCAACCTTCATCGGTGAGACAAACGTCTTTGAGGGAGCAGTCGTCAGCAGCAAGGACAAGACCTATGACATCGCTGTCGAGAACGGCTTCGTCAAAGCAGACGGTGCGGACTTCACGAACGGTGAGTTCGTCACAGTATCCGTCCGTCCTGAGAAGATCCGTTTCGGAAAAGACGATCTGGGAAGCTTTGGCCTGCAGGGCATCGTAAAAGATTTCATTTACGTCGGTTCTGTCATGAAAGTCAACATCACCATGCCCAACGGAAACGAAGTCCGTGCGGAACGTCTTGCAGGAGAAGAAATCCCGAAAGTCGGCGATGTCGTCTATGTCACCTGGGACCCCAAGGATGCAGTGCTTATCCATACACAGGATAATTCCATCTACAAGATGCTTGAGAGCATTCCGCTGGCATGACCGGCACAAAGTGGCGCTGGTGTCCTGTGGACACCGTTTAGCGCGGACCGAGTCGACAGGCGAGACCAGTCACTTTGTGCTGGCTCTGGCTGTAAAGAAGGCATGAACTATGAATAAATCCAATAAAAAAATGAAATTTCGTTCACGGACGCTGCCGGCACTTATTACAGTCGGGCCGGTCAGCGCGTGGATGGTCCTCTTCATCGCCATTCCTATGATTTACGTCATCGTGATGAGCTTCTGCGGAATCGACGAGAACTACAACGTGGTCTTCCGTTTCACCATGAAGAATTATCAGCGCCTGTTCAATCTGGACTATGTCAAGATTTACGGACAGTCGCTGCTGATCGCCTTCCTTTCGACGGTGATCGCTCTCCTGATCGCGTATCCCTTCTCCTACATCATAGCGAGAACGAAAAGCCATAAGAAGAGCCTCTTCTACATGCTGGTCATCATCCCCTTCTGGACAAATTCCCTGATCCGCATCTACGGCTGGAAGAGCTTCCTTGGAAACAGCGGAATCCTGAACACGATTCTTCTTAAGCTTCATATCGTGAGCGAGTCGGTCGACTTCCTTTACAAGCCCGGCACCACCATCCTGGGCATGGTTTACTGCCTGTTCCCCTTCATGGTGCTCCCCCTGTATTCAGCCTTGGAAAAACTGGATGGCAGCCTTCTGGAGGTGTCCAGCGATCTTGGCGCAAGGAAGGTCAACACCTTCTTCGAGGTCGTCCTTCCGCTTACCTCAAGCGGTATTTTTTCCGGCTGCATCATGGTCTTCATTCCGGCTCTCGGCTACTTCTACGTATCGGATATCCTGGGCGGCGGCAATACGGACATGATCGGAAACCTGGTAGAGCGGCAGTTCCAGAGCGGCAATAACTGGCCCTTAGGCGCGGCGCTCTCCATCATTCTTATTGTCATCACGCTTGTTCTGGTAAGAACTTATCAGAAGCTTGGCGGCGATATGGAAAGTCTGGGGGTGTAAGCAGTGGCAAAAACAGCAAAAGCAAAGGAAAAAGTAAAAGGGCAGCACCCCGTCCGGAACGGTATCTTCTGTTTTCTGGTATACGCGTTCCTCTTTCTGCCGATTGTGATCGTCGTTGCCAACTCCTTTAATGCAACGACATCGAAGCCCTATATCGCATGGAAGGGTTTTTCCTTCTACTGGTATCAGGAGCTTTTTACCAATGACGCCCTGCTGGGAGCATTCGGAAATACCATTCTGCTGGCTATTATCAGTACGGCACTTTCGACGGTGATCGGCACGATCGGCGCCATCGGCATGTACCGCTACAATTTCAAAGGCAAACGGGTCATCGACGCCCTGCTATATATCCCGGTCGTCATCCCTGAGATCGTCCTGGGTATTTCACAGCTGACCATGTTCGCGGGCTTCCACATCCCGCGCGGCATGCTGACCCTGATCCTGGCCCACGTATCATTCCAGATCCCCTTCGTCGTCTTCAATGTGCGGTCTGCTCTGACAGGCTACGATATCTCGATCGAGGAAGCCAGCATGGACCTTGGCGCAAACCGGCTGCGGACGTTTTTTGAAGTCACGCTTCCCATCCTCATGCCGGGTATCCGGGGCGGCGCACTTCTGGCGTTCACCCTTTCCATTGATGATGTCATCATCAGCTACTTCGTCAACGGCACGACCAAGACCTATCCCTTAAAGGTCATGGAATCCATCAAGAGCGGCGTAGCGCCGGACGTCAACGCACTGTCGACCTTCATTCTGATCGGCACCATCCTGCTCGTCATTCTTACGCAGAGCAATCTGCTGAAACGGAGAAAAACAGCTAAAGCCTGAGGGTGAAGAAGATCCGGTGAGGGTGAAGAAAATCCGGGGAAGGAAAAACTGAAAATCCTGAAAAAAGAGTCGGTTTTTTACTGGGCATATATATGCAAATCAGATCGCAGCAGATCATAAAGAAAGGAAAAGCAACAAGGAGGTAAGGAGTATGAAAAAGAATTTTTTGAAAAAAACGTTTTCTGTGCTGACAGCCGGTGTTCTGGCAGGCGGACTGCTCGCAGGCTGCGGGGGCGGAGCTAAATCAGACAGCACTGCTGCAGCAGCCGGAGACGGCGGAGAACTGAACATTTTTATCTGGACCGAGTATGTACCGGACAGCGTCATCCAGAAGTTCGAAGACGAGACCGGCATCAAGGTCAACGTCACGACATTCTCCTCCAACGAGGATATGCTGGCAAAAGTAAAAGCAGAGGATCCGGGAACCTATGATATCGTTCAGCCGTCCGATTACATGATCAAGCAGATGATCTCACAGGATATGCTGCTGGAGCTGGACAAGGATAAGCTTCCCAATATCAAGAATCTCGGAGAAGAGTACCTGGATCCGTCCTACGATCCCGGAAACAAGTATTCCCTTCCTTACAAGGGCGGCGTAGCAGGCATCGCTGTGAATACTTCCAAGATTAAGACCGACATCACCAGCTATGACGACCTCTTCAGCCCGGACCTCAAGGGACAGATCGTCGCCCTCGATGATTACCGTGCTGTTATCGGCATGACCGAGAGAAGCATGGGACTTTCCATGAACGAGACCGATCCGGACAAGCTGAAGGAAGTAGAAGAGAAACTGCTCACCCTTAAAGACAACATCTCAGTCTATGACTCCGATTCACCCAAGTCTTCCCTGATTTCCGGAGACTGCAACGTCGGCTTCTGCTGGGGCGCTGAGATCGCGCTTGCCCAGGATGAGAATCCGGACATCAAGATCGTATATCCGGAAGAAGGCGCTTACATCTTCATGGATAACTGGGCAATCACCAAGGGAGCCAAGAACGTAGACAACGCCCTCAAGTTCATCAACTACATGCTTGATGACAAGACCGACGTCGAAGTCCTGAAAGAGTTCCCGTACCTGACCCCCAACACCGTAGCCATCAAAGAAATGGGCGACGACTATGCAGCCAACGAGGCAAAGAACCCGCCGGCAGAAGCAATCGCAAAAGGCGAGTACGTCGACAACCTCGACACCGATACCTTGGCAATCTATGACAGCATGTGGACCAAGCTGAAACAGTAACCTGCAGGGCTGCTTCATGTTTCATATGAAAAAATAGGAAACCGTAACCCGCAGGGCTGTTTCATATGGAACCACAAACTGCAAAACATCCGGCGCCTATGGTGCAGCGCAGCATATGCACTGCGCCTGACAACGCCGGATGTATTTTTTAGCTCATGGAAAATTTATGGTGTCAGCTGCATTGCTGCATCTTTAAGCAATGCGGAAATATATCGAAACAGGAGATATACAGATATGGGACTGATTACCGGAACGACACCGAAAAAAGACGGATACCGCATGCCGGCGGAGTTTGAACCGCAGGAGCGG
The DNA here is from genome assembly GCA_036308545.1 of Eubacterium sp. GTDB lineage: Bacteria > Bacillota > Clostridia > Lachnospirales > Lachnospiraceae > Bilifractor. Next base: position 36,040 of record JAXJVN010000052.1, read on the forward strand.
ATTTGGATGCTTTGGCCGGAACGGCCGGATAACTGGCGGGACCGTGCTTTGCCGGCACAGGAGGCTTATGCAGCCGTGGCACGGGCAATCGCTGAGTTCGAACCGGTCGTCATCGGCGTATCATCAGAATACTACGAAGAGGCGGCAGAACGTTTTTCAAAGGATAAGCGGATTACCGTAAGTCCCATGCCCCATGACGACGCCTGGATCCGGGATACCGGACCGACTTTTCTGGTCAATGACAAGGGAAACTTAAGGGCGGCGGACTGGAAGTTCAATGCTTATGGCGGCCATTACGACGGCCTTTATGATCCGTGGGACCTGGATGATGCCCTGGCAGGGAATATCTGCAGCCGCATCGGCATCGACCGCTACCGGGCAGATTTTGTCCTGGAAGGAGGATCCATCCATACAGACGGACAGGGGACCATCCTCACGACTGAAATGTGCCTCTTAAGCCAAGGCAGGAATCCCTCCATGTCGAAGGAGGATATCGAGGATGCCTTGAAAAAATATCTCGGCGGAGAGAAGGTCATCTGGATTCCGGATGGCATTGATCCCGATGAGACAAACGGCCACGTCGACGATGTCTGCTGCTTTACCGCACCGGGCGAGGTCGCCTGCATTTATACAGATGACACGGAAGATCCTTCGTATGAGGCGGCGCAGAAAGCTTTTGATATGCTTTCCCATGCGACAGACGCAAAGGGAAGAAAGATCAAGGTGCATCCGATCTGCATGCCAAAGGAACCGGTACGGATTGGCAGCGGCTTTTATTACGAACCCTCCGAGGGCTGTATCCCCAGAAAGGCAGGAGATTACTGCGCGGCATCCTATATCAATTTTCTGATCGTAAACGGCGGCATTATCGTACCTCAGTATGGAGATGAGAACGACGCGCGCGCACTGAACGAACTGCAGGCGCTCTTTCCGGACCGCCGGGCAGTGGGGGTTCCGACGCGGGAAGTCGTATACGGCGGCGGAAATATCCACTGCATCACCCAGCAGCAGCCCAAGGTTTAACGGCACCTGGAAATGAGCGACACCTCTGCCGGGAAATCTTTCAGACTGCTATGTAAGAAAAAAACTATTTTACCTGTAAAAAAAGAGACGAAGAAGAAAGGAGGTCGTCCAAGGTATGCGTACTCTGGAAACGAACGACTGGATCCTCCTGAACAGTATCATATACAAGATTTATACGACGCCGGACATTGACCGGATGCGGGAAAATTTCCTGGAAATGATGAAGATGCTGATTGATTTTGACAGCGCGGACTTCTATCTTCCGGATGCCAGAGACCCGCAGAAACTGGTAGATCCTGTCATGCTCAACTGCAAAGATAATTTTTCACAGGTTTACGAGGAACTTGACTACAGCCGCGGCCTCATGCAGGGCGGCAGGGCGCTGATCTACCGGGAGACGGACATTATTGATGACAGCGAAAGGACAAAGACCGAGTATTACAAGAAGGTCTATCATCCAAATAAATGGCATTATTCTCTGCAGATGATCCTGGCAACAGAGAACCGCTTCGTCGGCGTTGTTACATTCTATCGCTACATCGGAAAAATGGACTTTGAGTACAACGACGTTTTTCTGCTGGACATGCTGAAAGAGCACCTGTCCTTCCGGCTCAACCGCTACCTCAATGAAGAACGGATGCAGGCGGACAAATATTCAATCCAGGAAGCGGCAGAAAGGTTCCGACTGACTAAGCGCGAGACCGAAATCCTGCGCGGCCTCCTTTCCGGCGGCGACGCCAAGACCCTTGGCGATAAAATGCAGATCAGCAGCAACACGGTCCGCAAGCATATCATCAACCTCTACCGCAAGCTGGGCATCAAAAACCGCATGCAGATCTTTGCAATGATACGGGAATAACTCGCCATGGGGACGCGTACAGTGGCGAGCTGCTGCGGCGTGTCGTGTGTGTCACGAGGACGTGTACAGTGGCGAATTAACAGGCAGCCTCCATGCAGGGGCTGCCTTTTCTGCGCTCAGCCAAAGTGACGGACCTTTTCGCTTGTCGACTCAGCCGATGCAAAAGAAATGCCCGTTGGAATACACGCCGCACTGGCTGCTTTTCGCCAGAGGGATAAAAAAGTCACGAGATAGGCAAGCGCGAGAAATAAAAAAAGCCGCGAGATAAGCAAAAAGGAATAACAGAGAGGACTTTTCTGCTATAATGAACGGGCAGTAATAGAAAAATATAAATGACCGTGTCACAGGTAAACTTGAGTGTAGGAAGATGAGATAATGCAGAAAACTGTTTTTATCAGAAAGGGGAACAAACCGCATGGGATACCGTATTGAGCACGATTCGCTGGGCGAGGTCAGGGTTCCGGACGACGTTTACTGGGGCGCGCAGACCCAGAGGTCACATGAGAACTTCGTGATCGGCAGCGAGAATATTCCGATTGAGCTGATCCGGGCAATGGCCCTTCTGAAGAAGGCAGCGGCGATCGTCAACGAAGGCTACGGCAAGATCAGCAGGGAAAAAGAAGAAGCAATCGTACAGGCAGCGGATGCCATCCTCGCGGGCAAGCTGGACGATCAGTTTCCGCTCCGCGTCTGGCAGACCGGCTCCGGCACCCAGACAAACATGAACGTGAACGAGGTCATCACTCATTATGGCAACGAGCTTGCAGGCAAAAACCTTCTCCACCCCAACGATGACGTTAACTGCTCCCAGTCTTCGAACGATACGTTCCCGACTGCCCTGCATATTGCGGTTGTAACCGAGACAGAAGAGAAGCTGCTTCCGTCACTCGAGCGCCTGGTCGCAGCCTTGAAAAAACTGGAAAAGGAGAACGAAGGCATCCTTAAGTGCGGCAGGACCCATCTTCAGGACGCAACTCCCATTACCTTCTCTCAGGAGATCAGCGGCTGGCGTGCCATGCTGGAAGCAGATGAAGAACAGATTAAAGCGACGCTGCCTTTCCTGGGCAGGCTTGCTATAGGAGGCACGGCAGTCGGGACCGGGCTCAACAGTCCCGAAGGCTTCGATGTAAAAATGGCAGAAAAACTGTCTGAGCTTTCCGGCAATTCCTTTACGGCAGATCCTAACAAGTTCCACGGCCTGGCTTCTAAAGACGCAGTAGCATTCGGACACGGAGCCCTGAAAGCACTTGCAGCAGACCTGATGAAGATTGCCAACGACGTGCGCTGGCTTGCCAGCGGCCCCAGACTGGGGCTTGGGGAGATAACCATTCCTGCTAACGAACCGGGCTCTTCCATCATGCCGGGCAAGGTCAACCCGACCCAGTGCGAAGCCGTCACCATGGTCGCCGTTCAGGTCATGGGAAACGATACGGCAGTCGGAATCGGGGCATCCCAGGGAAACTTCGAGCTCAATGTTTTTATACCGGTCATCACCTATAACTACATCCAGTCCCTGAACCTCCTTGCCGACGTCATGGATTCCTTCAATACCAAGTGCGTCAGCGGCATCAAGGCCAATAAGGAAAAAATGCACGAGAACCTGGAGCGGTCCCTCATGCTGGTCACCGGACTGTCACCCTATATCGGCTATGAAAACGCGGCAAAGGTCGCACATAAAGCCCACGAAGACAACAGCACGCTCAAAGAAGCCTGCCTGGCGCTGGGATTTTTAACAGAAGAAGAGTTCGACCGGGACTTTCATCCGGAAAAAATGATCGGGCCGACGAAGGTTTCGAAACTTTAGTGATATTGGAGCTGGACATATATGCTAAAGCTCCGTTTCGGAATTCTAACTCTGACTAAGAGCCCAAGGAAAAGCACCTTGCGCCCTAAGTCAGAGTAAGAGCTTCTTCCAAATGTCGCTTACGCATATATGTACCATCTCCAATCCGTGAAGTTTCGACACCGGCATAGAGAACAAGAGGAAGTTCAGCATTAAGAAAAAGCATTAAGAAAAAATTAGTAAAAAATCTTTGGCAGTTAAGAAGTCAGGATATTTTTTTGTTAGAGGAGAACGAAAGATATGAACTACGCTGAGGAATCGCTTAAGCTGCATTATGAGCTGAAGGGTAAGATTGAGGTTGTATCGCGGGCTAAGGTTGACAGTGCGGAGGCGCTGAGTCTGGCTTATACGCCTGGTGTTGCCACGCCCTGTCTGGAGATTCAGAAGGATATTAACAAGAGCTACGAGCTGACCAGAAGGTGGAATACGGTTGCGGTTATTACCGACGGAACCGCGGTCCTGGGTCTTGGCGATATCGGACCGGAAGCAGGAATGCCGGTCATGGAGGGAAAGTGCGTGCTTTTTAAGGAGTTCGGCGGCATCGACGCCATCCCGCTCTGCATCCGCTCCAAGGATCCGGATGAAATTGTCAGGACTGTCAGCCTGCTGGCGGGGTCTTTCGGCGGCATCAACCTGGAGGATATCTCCGCACCCCGTTGCTTCGAGATTGAAGAGAGACTGAAGAAAATCTGTGACATCCCTGTTTTCCATGATGACCAGCACGGAACAGCCGTCATTGCCATGGCAGGTCTCATCAACGCCTGCAAGGTCGTAGGAAAGAAGCTGGATGAGATCAAGGTCGTCACGTCCGGCGCAGGCGCAGCGGGAACCGCTATTGTCAAGATGCTGCTCAACATGGGCGTGAAGAATATTATCATGACCGATAAGATCGGCGCCATCTGCGAGGGCGTGGAGGGCATGACCTCCGTCCAGGCGGAAATGGCAAAGGTCACAAACCGTGATCATGTAAAAGGAAAGCTGGCTGACGTCATCAAAGGAGCAGATGTCTTCATCGGCGTATCTGCACCTAACCTGGTATCCAAGGACATGGTCCGCTCCATGGCAAAGGATCCCATTATCTTCGCCTGCGCCAACCCGACTCCGGAAATCTTCCCGGACGACGCCAAAGAAGCCGGCGCCGCAGTCGTATCCACCGGCCGCAGTGACTATCCCAACCAGATCAACAACGTACTCTGCTTTCCGGGAATCTTCCGCGGAGCCCTGGACGTAAGAGCCAGCGCCATCACCGAAGGCATGAAGGTGGCAGCAGCCTACGCCCTTGCCGGACTGATCCCTGACGACGAACTGTCGGCGGAGAACATCCTGCCAAAGGCATTCGACCCCAGAGTACGAGACGCAGTCGCCAAAGCCACTGCCGAAGCCGCAAGAAAAGACGGCGTCGCCCGAATCTGATCTGCCAAAGTGCCGGGAACAGCACAAAGTGGCAGTCACTTTGGCGGATATTACAGCATAGAAGGAGCCTGCCTCGTTGGAAATAACGGGGCAGGTTCCTTTTTTCGTGTCTGCTTTTATTGACTGCTGCAGACTGCCGTAAAACATTTTTTGTTGGATTTTGTAAAACGGGGCAATGATAAGAAAAATATCATAGAAAAACGGGGCAATAATCAAATAAAATACGTAGAAAAACGGGGCAAATTTGTTGCGGATTATAGGTAAGCGGTGCTATTCTTGAAATGGAGAAGGAGGGCAATCACAATGCTTCGTAGAAAATATGAGGACGAAATTGCAAAATATTTAGATATGCCGGATCAGGCCTTACTTCTAACGGGAGCAAGGCAGACGGGAAAAACTTTTTTAATCCGCGAAATGTCAAAAAAGACCGGAAAGAAATTTGTGGAGTTCAATCTGATTGAACGTCCGGAGATCGTGAGACTGTTTAATGAATCGAAAGGGGCGGATGACTTTTTAATGCGTCTTTCTCTTCTGGCAGGCGGTGAGATGGAACAGGGGAATACAATTCTATTTTTTGATGAGATTCAGGAAGCAGAAGATCCGGTTACGCTTATAAAGTTTCTGGTAGATGAAGGATCTTATCAGTATGTTTTTTCGGGTTCTTTGCTGGGGGTAGAACTGCGTGACATCAGATCTGTACCGGTCGGATATCTGCACATTCTGGAAATATTCCCTTTAGATTTTATCGAATTCCTCACTGCTGTGGGAGTGGGAAAAAAAGCGCTGGAAACGGTACATAATGCTTACAGAGAGAAAAAAAAGGTTGATCCTTTTGTGCATGAAAAGCTTCTGGAATTTTTTTATCTATATCTGATCATCGGTGGAATGCCTCAAGCCGTACAGCGATACGTCGATACAAATAATTTGCAGAATGTCGCAGCTGTTCATCACGATATTGTGACGCAGTATAAAAGGGATTTCACGAAATATGAGAAGAGAGACAAATTAAAGCTCGAAGCGATATATGATGCAATACCTTCAGAATTGAACAAGCAGAACAAAAGATTCATTTTTACGTACCTTGATAAGCAGTTAAAGTTTGATCGATATGAAAACAGTTTTCTGTGGCTGAAGGACGCAGGCGTCGCTGTGCCGGTCTATAATGCGAACGAACCGAAACTGCCGTTGGAACAGAGCAAATCCAGCAATCTGTTTAAACTGTTTATGAATGATGTAGGACTTCTGAACTCTTTTTATTCAACGGAGGTAAAGCTGAAGATTCTTCATCATGACAGCGATATCAATAATGGCGCCTTGTTTGAAAATGCCGCGGCGCAGCAGCTGGCTGCAAATGGATATCCGATTTATTATTACAAATCGAAAAAATATGGGGAAATTGACCTGCTGATTGAAAAGGACGGTAAAGTTCTGCCGATTGAAGTCAAATCGGGTAAAGCATACAAAACCCATGCAGCTTTAAATAACCTGATGGATGACAGCAATTACCACATTGAGGAAACGCTGGTGCTATCGGACTCTAATCTTTCAACAGATGGAAAAATTGTCTATCTGCCAATTTATATGGCATCCTTCATAAAAAATGAGGAACTGGTTAATCCTGTCGTCAAGATTGATCCCGGAGTGCTGAGAGACTGAATATCCCCAAGGAGCCAAAGTGACAGGTACATTGGCACCACACAAAGGGAGCAAAGGTGTCAACACCTTTGCTCTTTTTTTTGAGAATGAAGGACTATTGTGCTGGGAATTAACTTTATATAGCAGAAAGATAAGCGGGGTGGTAAAATATAGTTAGTTAGAACTAACAAATCAAGAGCTTTGCGTTGCGAAATATTAATGAGGAGACCGTAAGAAATGGCGGAAGAGAATAGAAGCTTCCTGGAAATCAGGAATCTGAAAAAAAGTTTTGGCAAGGGTGAGACCAGGCAGGAGGTCCTGCGGGGTTTGGATTTTTCTGTTAATAAGGGAGAGTTCTGCGTCCTTCTGGGCCCCTCCGGTTCCGGCAAATCTACCCTGCTGAATATCATTGGGGGAATTGATACGCCGGACGAGGGCTATATCAGCATCAACGGCGACAAGCTCGAAGAGATGGATGAGAAGGCCATCACCCTGTACCGAAGAAAGCATCTGGGCTATGTCTTCCAGATGTACAACCTGATTCCTAACCTGAATGTTAAGGAAAATATCGAAGTCGGCGCCTATCTGTCCGACAATCCCCTGGACGTGGATGAGATCCTGGACATTCTGGGACTGACAGACCACAAATACAAATATCCCAACCAGCTGTCGGGCGGCCAGCAGCAGAGGGTATCCATAGGTAGGGTAGTCGTCAAGAACCCGGACATCCTCATGTGCGACGAGCCCACCGGCGCTCTGGATTACAAAACTTCCAAAGAGATCCTTGCCCTGATTGAGGACTGCAACAGAAAGTACGGCAATACCGTCGTCATGGTCACTCATAACGAAGCAATCCGGCGTATGGCCGACCATGTCATCCGCCTGAGAGACGGAATGGTCCGCCATAATGAGAGAAATACGGAAAAAATTCCCGCGTCCGAACTGGAATGGTAAAAGCCGACTATAGAAGAGTCATAAAGCAGAAAAAGGCTGAATGCTGTCCCGGTAAAGGCAGCGGAATGGAGATCGTAATGCGCAATTCTTTAATAAAAAGGGTTCCCAGAGAACTTTTAAAAGACTGGCCCAAATATCTGGTCGTCATTGTTTTTATGACGTTCATGATCGGTGTGGTATCCGGCATGTACGTCGGCCACGACAGTATGGTGGCAGCCATTGAAAACAGCAAATCCACCGGCAATCTGGAAGACGGGAACTTTGAACTGGAAAAAAAGCTTACCACAAGTCAGATGAAGGAAATAGAAAACGGCGAAATGGCGGACGTCCGCGATTTTCTGCTGGACAAAGGTTACGAAGAGGCAGATGAACAAGTAGAAGAAGCAGCTGCTTCGGAACTTGAAAAAACAGTTAAGCAGAACATAGAAGATGCTGTCCGTGCCCAGTGCCAGGCGCTTGGTGTGACCGATGAAACCGCCATTCAGGATGCGGTTATAAAAGCCATCGAAGAAAACTACGATGCAGCCCTTTCCGAAGCCGAGGCGTCCGACGACTATAAGAATGCTCTGGCCGAAGCCTATGACAAGGCGCATAAAGAAGTCGAAGAGAAAGTAGACGAAGAATGGGATGATATCAGCGAGGAGTACGAGCTAGATGACGCAAATTTTGTCAAGACGCCGGTCACCTTGTATGAACATTTCTTCCATAATGAAGAGGAAGACTATAACAGCGACGGCAAGAAGGATGCGACACTGCGTCTGTACCGGAGTGATTCTGAAGTAGACAAGGCTTCTTTTAACGAAGGCCGGGCACCGGAAAGCGACGACGAGATCGCAATCGACCGCATGCATGCCGCCAACGTCGGAATCTCACTTGGAGACCAGATCACAGTCGGTGACCGCAAATATAAGGTCGTGGGCCTTCTGTCCTATGTCAATTACGTGACTCTTCATGAAAAAAACACCGATCTTATGTTCGATGCCTTCGGCTTTGACGTCGGCATGGTGACGCCTGAGGCTTTTGACAAGCTGCCGGCCGCCCTTCATTATTCCTACGTTTTCATGTACGATAAAAAGCCAGCGAATGATCTCGAAGCGGCTGACTTTTCCGAGGATTTCATGAAGGCACTCATCACCAGGAGCGCCGTTTATGAAAATGATCTGAAGGATTACGTTCCGGAATATCTCAGCCAGGCAGTGAATTTTGCACCGTCCGATATCGAAGGCGATACGTCCGCCACCGGAATCCTGGTCTATATTCTGATCACGGTCATAGCTTTCATTTTTGCCATCATGGTCAGCAATACCATTGAAAAAGAGAGCGCAGTGATCGGGACTCTGCGTGCGTCAGGCTATACCAGGGGCGAGCTGGTCCGCCATTACATGACCATGCCGGTCATCGTGACAATCATCGGGGCGGTAATCGGAAATCTTGCCGGATACACTTTTTTCAAGGATATCGTCGTCGATCTTTACTATAACAGCTACAGCCTGCCCAAATACGTGACGGTCTGGAGCCCCTCTGCTATGGTCAAGACTACGGTATTACCCCTGATTCTGATGTTTTTCATCAACCTCTTTGTCATTGCGTCAAAGCTTCGCTTAAGCCCTCTTAAATTCCTGCGCCATGACCTGAAAAAAACAAGACGGCATAGGGCGGTCCGGCTACCAAGATGGCCCTTCCTTGCCAGGTTCCGACTCAGAGTCGTCCTGCAGAATATACCGGACTACCTGGTCCTGATCTTCGGCGTCATCCTCATCGAAGTTATGCTCTGCTTTGCCTTCGGTTTTCCGGATTCGCTCGATCACTATGCCGAAACAGCTCCGGAGATGCTTTTTACAGAGAGCCAGTACATTCTGACCGGCATGAAGGATGACGATGGGGATGTTATAACGACAAAAACAAAAGGAGCGGAGCGGTTCAGTTCCGCCACTCTTGTACAGAAAAAGCAGACCGATTATTCCATGCGGGGAATCGGCGGAGGTTTAGACGAAGACGTAACCATATACGGCTATGAGAAAAACAGCCATTACATCGATATTGAAGAGGAGCTGCCCGACGGTCAGGTTTATATTTCTTCAGCCTATGCAAAAAAATATGGATTCGGCAAAGGGGATAAACTTTCGCTTTGGGAAAAATACGAAAAAAAATCCTACGACTTTACTGTAGCCGGAATTTATGACTACGACGGGGCGGTAGCCGCCTTCATGCCGCAGGAAAATTTCAACCGCATATTTGATAAGGACAAGGGAGACTTCAGCGGATATTTCTCCGACGAAAAGATAAAAGACATAAAAGATAAATACATCGCGACGGTCATCACCAGACAGGACATCACCAAGGTGACCGACCAGCTGGACCACTCCATGGGCGGATTCATGAAGGTCTTCCAGTACGTGCTCTTCATCCTGGCCATCGTTCTCATTTACCTGCTGACCAAGATTATCATCGAGAAAAACGAAAGCTCCATTTCCATGGCCAAAATTCTGGGCTTTAAGAACCGGGAACTTTCTTCCATCTATATGCTGCCTACTGCGATTACGGTCATTCTCTTTACCGGAATCAGCTTCCTGATCGGGTACGCCATCATGGAGGAACTCTTTAAAATCTTCATGATGTCCATGGACGGATGGTTCAAATTCTACATCAGCCCTAAAGGCGCGGTCCTGTCCATGGTCTTCATGGTCACCGGCTACCTGGTCGTATCACTTGCCGACTTCCGCCGCATCAGGAAAATCCCCATGGACGAAGCCCTCAAGAACATCGAATAACTTCAAAGGAGCCAAAGTGACAGGCACTTTGGCTCCTTTGCTTATTGATATACTCCGTTGAGCTTTGTCTTGAATACGGCTTCCTTGCCAGCCAGGTCCGCTACACCATAGTCGTCCGGGAAGGTGACGGTGACGTCGAAGGTCTCGCCTGCGCTGTGACCGACAATCTGGTCTTCGAAGCCCGGGATATAGGTGCCTGAGCCAAGGACCAGGTCAGCACCTTTGCCTTGTGTGCTGCCGCCGTCGAATTCCACGCCGTCGATGGTACCGACATAGTCGATGTTGACGGTGTCACCTTCCTCCGCAACAGTCATGGGATCGTTGTTGAGAGTCTTAGCGGCAGAAGACGAAGCCGTCGAAGAAGCAGAAGATGACGTCGCAGATGAAGCAGCGGAAGCAGAGCTCGATGTCTCAGAAGCGGAAACCGCGGATGCCGCAGCTGCTGAGCTCGCGGAAGCTGTACTTGACCCGGATGTGGTCGATGTGGACTTTCCGGATGTGACGACAATTCCGATCACGACGACTGCAATTGCCGCGATGACCACGGTTGGAACCAGAATCTTTACGGTTTTCTGCTTACGGGCTTCTGCCTCGCGTTCTTTTCTGCGCTGCTCCTGGGCCATCTGTCTGTTTTCTTTCTTCACTTCATACTCCTCCTTCGAAAATATACATAAAAGATAAATGTCTGCTTTCTGCGCGAAGAACAAGCGGGGATAATCCTGATATACCTGCAGGCATATTACAAGCGGTAAATCACAGACCTTCACGCAGAAATCTTCGCGTTTCCGCTGCCGGGCAAGCCTGCAGTGGAAAAATTAAACCCTTGTAAACAAACATGTAACACTATACCACGAAAATTTGAAAAAAATGTGTCGGATTTTTCCTTCTTTTTACAATGACATCGTAAATAATCTGTGTTATCTTTTTAAGGATGAATATCTCGTTCAAGGACGGACGCCAGAGATTCATTTGAGTACCAGCCCCTGCGGAGTGACCCCTAAGTCAGTTTCTGCGAGGCTTTCTTTTCGCAAGAGTGAGAGAATAGCTGCAAAGACAGGTGGAATTTTTCCAGACCGAAAATTAACTGCCGGCCTTGTGTACCAGGTACTCCCATGACAAAAAAACAATAGCGATCGCAAGGAGGCGCACCTATGGGTGGATTTTTTGGAGTAGCATCGCATCGTGACTGCGTTTTTGACCTGTATTACGGAACCGATTATCATTCCCACCTTGGTACAAGACGTGCCGGTATGGTCGTTTTTGACCCGGAAAAGGGCTTCGACCGCGCGATCCATAATATCGAAACGTCCAACTTCCGCCCGAAGTTCGAGAAGGATGTAAAAACAATGAAGGGCTGCATCGGCATCGGCTGCATTTCCGATTACGAGCCCCAGCCCATTCTTATGCGGTCGCATCTTGGCACTTATGCCATCACGACCGTTGGAAAAATCAATAACGAGCAGGAACTGATTGACATGCTGTTTTCGTCCGGCCATTCCCATTTCCTGGAAATGAGCGGAGGCCAGATCAACACTACGGAGCTGGTGGCGTCCCTGATCAACCAGAAGTCGACCATCGTCGAAGGCCTGCACTTTGCCCAGGAGAAGATCAAGGGTTCCATGACCATGCTGGTCTTGACAAAGGACGGTATTTACGCTGCCCGTGACAAGTTCGGCCGCACTCCGGTCGCGGTCGGTAAAGACAAGGACGGCTACTGTGTCTGCTTCGAGAACTTCTCTTATCTCAACCTGGGTTATCAGGCGGAAAAAGAACTGGGCCCGGCAGAGATCGACTTTATCACGCCGGACGGCATCGAGGTCGTTCAGGAGCCTCAGAAGGAGATGCGGATCTGCACCTTCCTCTGGATCTACTACGGATATCCGCCGGCAAGCTATGAGGGACTCAACGTCGAAGCGGTCCGCTACGAATGCGGCAGGAAGCTGGCTGAGCGCGACATGAAGCGCGGCAACATCCATCCGGATACCGTAGCCGGCGTTCCGGATTCCGGAATCGCTCACGCGGTCGGCTACTCCAATACGTCCGGGATCCCGTATTCCAGACCTTTCATTAAATATACGCCGACCTGGCCAAGGTCCTTTATGCCGCCCTTCCAGGACAAGCGCGACCTGATCGCCAAGATGAAGCTGATCCCCAACGGGCGCCTGATCAAGGGAAAGAGCCTCTTACTCATCGACGACTCCATCGTCCGCGGCACCCAGCTTCGCGAGACAACGGAATACCTCTATGAGAGCGGCGCTTCCGAGGTCCATATCCGCCCTGCCTGCCCGCCCCTGGTATTCGGCTGCAAGTACCTGAATTTCTCCAGGTCCCGCTCTGAGAAGGAACTGATCACCAGAAGGATGATCGGCGAGCTGGAAGGCACCATGGATCCGGACCGTCAGACCCTGGACAAATACGTAGACCCGGATTCCGACCAGTACCATGCAATGCTGGAAAAAATCCGCAAACAGCTCAACTTCACGAGCCTGCATTACCACCGCCTGGACGACATGATCGAAGCACTGGACATCAATCCCTGCAAGCTCTGCACCTACTGCTGGGACGGCCGGGAATAAAAACCGGCAAAAAGTGACAGCCATTTTGGCTGACGACCGGACCGACCGCACAGCCGCACACAGAAACCAACCTCTATATAAGGAGAAAAAATATGGCAGAAATACCTGTAATCACGATCAGCCGCGAGTACGCAGCCTACGGCCGCACCATTGCGGGCGCTCTTGCAAAAGAGCTGAACATCCCCTGGTATGACAGGGACTTTGTAAAAAAGACTGCTGAAGAATCCGGCTATGCGGAGGAAGATATCAAGCGCGAGGGCGAGGAAATGAGCAAGGGCAGCAGCTTTCTGGACAAGTTCCTGGGCTCTGCGACCGGCGCATACTCCAGCTCCTATGATGGTATTTTTTACGCCCAGAGCAAAACCATCGTTGAGCTGTCCAAATCTCCTTGCATCATCATCGGAAGATGCTCCGATTTCGTGCTCAAAGAAGCGGGAATCCCTTCCTTCAACGTCTTCCTTTACGGAAGCCTGGAAGATCGCATCCGTCATGCGAAAGAACTGGGCGAGGCAGGAGAAGCTGATCTGGCTAAGTACATCGAGAAGCGCGACAGCCAGCGCCGCATCTATTATAAGAAATATACCGGCACCGAAATGGGCGATTGCAAAAACTACAATCTCTGCATCGACACCGGTAAGCTTGGAGTTGAAAAAAGCGTCAAAATCATCCTTGACGCCATAAGCTAAGGTAACAAAGAGGTATCCAATCCGGAAAAAACAGCCGGATCGATACCTCTTTTTACGGGAGTAGTGAGCCCAACGGACATGCTGGCATGTCCACTGGGCGAACACCGCGATAACGTGCGGAACTCGTAAAACGAGTTTCGCACGTTACGGAATAAGTCCCATTGGCCGCGGCTGAATGCGAAGCAGCGGAACGATGCGTAGGACTTATTCGGAATAAGTCCCATTGGCCGCATCTGAATGCGATGCGCAGGACTTATTTATAAGCAGCAAGTCAACAAGTAGAATGAGGAGGGCAACATGCAAAAAACTGAAGAAAATGTTTTTCACGACGGCGTCATCCGTGACGCGCGGAAACTTGGCGTACCCAGGATGCTTGTTCTGGGTCTCCAGCATATGTTCGCAATGTTTGGAGCGACCATTTTGGTACCGATCCTGATCGCAAGTTATTTCAAGGACGCAGTTGGAGAAGCACCTACGACCGGTCTGACCGTAGCGGTCACCCTGTTCTGCGCCGGCGCTGGCACCCTTTTGTTCCACGTCCTGACCAAGATGAAGGTTCCCGCCTTCCTGGGTTCCTCCTTCGCCTTTCTGGGCGGCTTCGCAACCATTGCCAATCTCAAGACCGGCATCTATGCCAACATGAGCGCCAATGACAAGGCAGCATACGCCTGCGGCGGTGTCGTCATTGCGGGACTGCTTTACCTGGTCCTGGCCCTGATCATCAAGCTGGTTGGCGTTAAGCGTGTCATGCACTTCCTGCCGCCGATCGTAACCGGTCCGGTCATCATCTGTATCGGACTTTCTCTTGCAGAATCTGCCATCAACAATGCAAAAACAAACTGGTTCCTTGCCGTTATCGCCCTTGCCGTCATCATCATCTTCAACATCTGGGGCAAGGGAATGTTCAAGATCATCCCCATCCTGATGGGCGTCGTCATTTCCTATGCCGTAGCTCTTGTCATGAACGGCATGGGCATGACCAATCCGGACGGCTCCGCTATCCTGGATTTCACTGCGGTAGCAAGCGCTCCCTGGGTCGGCGTTCCCCACTTCCAGTTTGCCAAGTTTGACCTGACTGCCATTCTGGTCATGGCTCCTATCGCCATCGCGACCATGATGGAGCATGTCGGCGATATCTCCGCAATCAGCGCGACCACCGGCAATAACTTCCTGGCTGATCCGGGCCTGCACAGGACCCTGACCGGCGACGGACTCGCGACCGCTCTGGCCGGCCTCATCGGCGGACCTGCCAACACCACCTACGGCGAAAACACCGGTGTTCTCGAGCTTTCCAAAGTTCATGATCCCAGAGTCATCCGTCTGGCAGCCGTTTATGCCGTCATCATCAGCTTCATTCCCAAGCTGTCCGACATTATCGGCACCATGCCCAGCTCCATCATCGGCGGCGTATCCTTCATGCTTTACGGAATGATCTCCGCCATCGGTGTCCGCAACATTGTCGAGAACAAAGTCGACCTGACCAAGTCCCGCAACCTGATCATCGCAGCCGTCATCTTCGTCTGCGGCCTGGGCTTCACGGACGGCATCACCTTCCAGATTGGCGGCGCTTCCGTCACCCTCACCGCGCTGGCAATCGCAGCCATCGCCGGAATCGTACTCAACGCAATCCTTCCCGGAAACGACTACGAATTCGGTGTCAACCAGGAAGGCGACGAAAATCGCGGCGTCCACGCCTGAGCATCAAAAAAACGTTTTTTACAGGGCTGTCTCCTTCACGGAGGCAGTCTTGTTTTCTTTTGTAATATTTTTTTAACACTTTTTATATTGGACCGGATAGGTTATAATAGATTAGACTGTGCGATAGAAAGAGGTGCAGTAATGAAAAATAAAAGAACACTATAAGGAGGGCATGCATGAATTGTCCAAATTGTGGAAAAGAAATAAGTGACGACAGCCGCTTCTGTTCAAGCTGCGGCTATAAGCTGTCGGACGCGGAGATTGCCGAGGGCATTCGCGCCAGCCGGGCGGGAGACGATGATTTTTCAGATCAGGCCTCAACTCAGACAGGAGAAGGGATAGAAAATCCAGAGAACCCGGGGGAATTGGATCCAAGTGTTACCCAGGTGATTGATGATATCCATACCGAAATGGGAACAGAAGATCCCTATTACACCTATCGCAGCGCGCGGGCAAGAGAGTATCGCGAAGCCCGGGAAGCCGAGAGAAGAAGCATGGATTACGACGGTCCGGACAGCCCCGGTGCGGATGGCGGAGACCATTACGATGCCGGCAGCGCCGCCGATGCTTCCGGAGATGATTATTATCGCGGCAGCATAGAAGATGACTATAAAGGGGATGATTATCGCGAACGGGATTCCCGTCAGGACGATTATCGTGAGAGAAACCGCGAAGACAGTTATCGTGAAAGTCATGACCGGGACGATCGCCGGGATGATTACCGCGAAAGAGATGATCGCCGGGATGATTATCGAGAGAGAGACGACCGCGGGAGAAGAAATTATCGTACAGGCGACTACCGGGAAAGCCGTGACAGCTACCAGGATCCCCGCAGAAGAGACGACCGTGACGGTTTCACATACGAGTACGCGGACAGCAGAGACGGACGCGGCGGCAAAAAGAAAAGAGACGGCGGTCTGATCGCCCTGATCCTGATCCTGATCGGCGTTGTTGTCGTAGCTGCGGTTCTGGTCCTGATGCTGATCCGCAATCATGACAAGGCAGCGGAAGAACTGACCCAGGTCAAGCTGGACAGCTACCTAACGGTAGAACTGCAGGAGACAAAGCAGGAATCCGGCACCTACACGGCGAATGCCACGTTTGACAGCAGCGCATTCGTAAAGAAATACGGCGACAAGATTGTTTTTGAAGGAACAAACAGTGACCGGAAAAAACTGGCTCCCGACGCCAAGAGCGATGCGGAGCTTCTGGCAAAATCCTGCATTCAGGGTGCCCTCGACAAGAGCGAAGACCTGACAAAAGATGATACCATCACCTTCAAATGGAGCAATGCCGACGAGATCGCATCCAAATACTTTGGCGTTGAACTGGTCTGCAGCGATCAGACCTACCAGGTCTCCAAGCTGATCGATGAGATGCCTAAGGTCGAGATTGCGACTACTTCGTCCGAAGAAGTAGAAGCCGTTTCTTCCAGCTCTTCGGAGGAAGAAAATCCCGCTATCAAGAATGCGGAAAACGAAGCGGCAGAAGCCGTTGCCCTCGTATGGAACGGAAGCCTGATCGGAACCCGCGACCAGTATAACCAGGCAAAAGCTCTGGTCGATGCTCTTCCGGATTCCAGTGAAGTCAAGAAAGAGCTGGAGGACGAACTGGCACAGGCTGACGCAGCCCTGACCGCTCAGGAAGAGGCAGCCAAGAAAGCTGCCGAAGAGGAAGCAGCCAGAAAAGCCGCGGAGGAAGAAGCGGCCAAGAAGGCAGAAGAAGAAAAGAAGAAACAGGAAGCACAGAATACGCCTCAGCAGGCAATTGATGCATCGGGACAGATCTTCCCGAACAGCAGCAGCCAGGCAGTATCTCAGGACCAGCTTTCCGGAATGTCCGCAGACCAGCTTCAGCAGGCCATCAACGAGATCTACGCCCGCCACGGCTACGCCTTCCAGGACGCGAACATACGGGCCTACTTCGAACAGTTCTCCTGGTACAATCCGACCGTAACGGATATGGGAAGCATCAGCTTCAGCCAGACAGAGCTGGACAACATCAACCGTATGAGTGCGGAGCGAAATGCAAAAAACGGACAGTAAAGCAGCTCGATGTTTGTCAGAACTTATCGTTAGAACTTAATTATGAAGAAACCGGGCAGGGGAAAAATCCCTGCCCGATTCCACGTGAGTCTGCCCATACGGCACGATAGTGCGGACACATATTTCACTTGGCGAGATATTTTCGAGTCTGGTGAAATAGCGTGCAGAGCAATGCGCATATCGCTTAGCACAGCGGGAGTTACAGAGCAACGGAAGCTGTGCGGAGGACTTATACGTGTAGTAGCAATGTGCATGAGAGATTATTTATTAAGGGTTAACAACCCCAAGATGGAAAGGAACAAGCGCACAAAACAATGAAACTCGAGACACTGGACGAAGGCTTTTCAATTTGCAAAGTAAAAGATTTTTCCCAGATCAACCTGAACAGCGAACTGTACTTTATCTCCAAGACAGACCGGGAATTTGCCCTGATCTGCCCGACCAGCAGGATACCGGAAAACACCATCTCCTGTGAGCACGGATGGCGGGCATTCCGGCTGGGCGGTCAGCTGGACTTCAAGCTGGTCGGAATCCTGTCCAAGATTGCGGTGATCCTGGCAGGCGAAAACATCCCTATCCTTGCATACTCCACCTTCGAAACCGACTACATTTTCACCAAGATCAAAGACTTCGACCATGCACTCAAGGTCCTCAAAGAACATGGGTACGAAGTGGAAGAATAAGGAACGGGAAGAGCAATACATAAAAAACGAGAAGAGTAATATACAAAAAAGAACGGGAAGAGCAAGAAACAAGAAGAGTAATAGGCGATAAGACCTCTCTGCCGGAAATAGGCGGAGGGGTCTTTCTTTCATGTAAATCCATCCTGCGTTTGCAATTTGCCTCGTCAGAAGGAAACCGGGCTTTGGA
>JAXJVN010000053.1:0-14247 GCA_036308545.1 Eubacterium sp.
TCTCTGTATACCTGCCCAGCCAGAAGAGTTCATTTTCCTGATTTACCGAGATAGTACCCATGTATCCTTGAAACCTCCTCCTTGTGAAGAATTTACGATATAAGACTTGGGATTCGTCGTGAACCTGGTCAGGCCACTCTTCCATACGACCGGCTCCTCCCCGTACAGAACAAAGGCTCTGAGATCTGCTTTTCTCGGAACGTATCCATCTTGGCCGCAGATATCGATGTCCTGAAAATCCACAACCTCCTGAGCGATAAACCTGCGCGGCTCTTTCTTCAGAAGTTTCAGGAAATCTTCTTTCTCTTCTTTTGTCATCTTGTTTGCAAAGCGGACGCCGTAGCCTCCCGCTTCTGCCACATCTTTCAGAACGAGATTGTCAAAGTGTTCCAGAACATAGTCCATATCCTCTTTATAATAAGGCAGATAGGTAGGCGCATTCATGAGAATCGGCTCTTCGTCCAGATAATAGCGGATCATCTTTGGTACAAAGTAATAGATTCCTTTATCATCCGCCACGCCGTTGCCCGGGGCATTCATGAGCGCAACATTTCCGGCACGGTAGGCATCGAAAATATGCGGAACGCCAATCAGGGATTCCGGCAGAAAATTCAAGGGATCCAGATAGTCGTCCGCAAGTCTTCGGTAAACGACGCCTACTCTTTCCCTGCGGCCGTCAAAGTTCTTGACGTAAACCTTGTTCTTCTCAACATATAGATCCTGCCCGGATACCAGCTGAGCCCCCGTCTTCTCCGCCAGGTAGGAGTGTTCAAAATAAGCCGCGTTGAAACGGCCGGGCGTCAGGATGACCGGTATGCCTCCGGGAGATACATAATCCATGACCTTGCGCAGGAGGTCTGCATAATCGCGGTTATCCTCTATTTGATACTGGCGAAAGGTCCTGGGCGAAACTCTGCGTTCCAGTTCCCTGGCAATCATGGGATAAGAGGCCCCTGACGGAATCCTGAGATTGTCCTCCAGGATATACCACTTATTGTCCTTGCCCAGAACAAGATCAATACCGGATATGTGACTGTAAACGCCTTTGGACGGAAGAAGGCCCTCGCACT
This sequence comes from Eubacterium sp., assembly GCA_036308545.1. Taxonomy (GTDB): domain Bacteria; phylum Bacillota; class Clostridia; order Lachnospirales; family Lachnospiraceae; genus Bilifractor. The sequence goes on from JAXJVN010000053.1 coordinate 1,071, forward strand.
GGGACAGGTAGCCACTCCCTGCAAAAACAAACTCCTCCGGAACTACCTTATCGCGGATGATTTTCTTGTCGCTGTAGATATCCCGTATAAAATCATTCAGGGCGTGCACCCGCTGCTTCAGTCCCTTTTCCAGATATTGGAAATCTTCCGCTGAAATAACACGCGGGATTGGGTCATATGGAAAGAGCTGTTCGTGAAATTCATTGTTCTTGTAAATACCAAAGCGTACACCATAACGTGCCAGCTGTTCGTTCATGGCTGTCTTCCGCTCCAGCAGGTCAAGTTTCTGCAGGTTGATCATGCTTCTCCTCCTCTCATTCATCCGGAACCGCCGCCGGAACATACGCGAAAAGGCGCAGAGAGAACTGAAATCTCTCTGCGCCTTTGCTGTGTTAAATGATAACACCGCTCTTTTTATTGTGCAAGGCTGTTTGCTGTGTAAAAAATCATGCTGCGTATCTATTTTTCCTGTAGGGAATGCACGTAAATCCGTTTTTATTTTTTTGCTTTTTTTGCATGACGGGTCGGGAAGATAACCGTCCATTCTGTTCCCTCTCCCAATGTACTTTCCAGCCTGACCTCTGCTTCAAGAATCTGGGCTGCATGCTTGACAATGGAAAGGCCAAGTCCGGTACCTCCGGAATCACGGGACCTGCTCTTGCTTACGCGGTAAAAACGTTCAAAAATCCTGTCCCGGTCTTTTTCAGGAATTCCAATCCCGGTATCTTTTACTTTCAGGATTGCTTTCTGATCCACTGCATGGATGCTGACGTCAACTTTTCCACCCGGCTTATTGTACTTAATCGCATTATCAACCAGGTTATGAACGATCTCATGAAAGAGTCCCGGCACCGTACGCGCAAGAATGCTTTCTCCTTCAAAGGAGACCGCAACATTTTTCTCTTCCGCCTGTTTTTCCAGTTCTTTAATCGCCGAAGAGACCTCAGAATAATAATCTGTAACTTCCCATTCCACCTGCTGGTTTCCTTCATCCAGATGGGAGAGGTTCATGATATCATTGATCAGATCGGACATACGCTTTGCTTCAAAATGGATCTTGTCGTAGAAATCCTGCTTGTCCTCTTCCCTTACCAGACCGGAGTCCAGAAGTTCCGCATAGCCGCTGATCGTATGAAGCGGAGTCTTCAATTCATGGGCCACATTGGCAGTGAATTCCCGCCTCATCTGATCCTGCATTTCTTTCTCCGTGACATCGACAAATAAAACCGCCGCGCCGTTTACAACTCCCTCATCGGAAACCGGCGACCCCGTGATCTGATAGATTCTGGAGCCGAACGGCTTTTCTTTCTCCACCTGCTTGCCGTCCAGCGCATCGGTGACGACTTCCTGAATATCCGTATCTGATGTCAATGCCAGGATATTCTTGTCCATGCTGTCGCCGCCGGACGCCAGAAGTGCCGATGCAGCATGGTTAATGCTGAGGATCTGTCCTTTTGCCCCCAGAAGAAGCACGCCTTCCTTCATGCCATCCAGGACCGTATTGAATTCTCTGCGGTTCTGTTCCAGCTTTTCATTCTGTTTTTTCATGACATACTGCTGAGAATCCAGCCTTTTCAGGAGCGGTTCCAGCTCCGGATAGGATTTATTCGGCAGGGGATGGTCCAGATCGATGGTCTTGAACGGTTCCGCAATCTGCTCGGAAAGGCGGTAGGCAAAGTATATCGACGCTCCTAAGATCAGGAGAATGATGACCGCGATTGGCTGGATCATGCCCAGCATGAGAGAAATGACCGTACTCTGCGGTTCGGATATCCGGATGATAGTCCCGTCATCCAGCAGCCTGGCGCTGTACAGGCTTCTCCGCATCAGCGTTTTGGAATAACGGACGCTTTCGCCGGTTCCGTTCGCGATTGCCTCCTTAATCTCTTCACGCTGCAGATGGTTTTCCATCTTGGAGGCGTCCATATCGGTATCATAGAGAATATTGCCCTCTCTGTCGATCCAGGTAATCCTTGCGGAATCCAGCTTCAGGTTCTTCAGATAATCCAGGCCTTCCGATTCAACCCCTTCGGCAGCAAGCAGAGTCTGATCCTTCAGGTCCTTCTGCAATACATTGGTAAAGTAGCGGTAAAGCAGGCCCATGATCAGAGCAAAAGAGAGTGCTGCCACCAGAACCGCTACGATTGAAAATGCCCGGAAAATCTTTTTTGTCATTCACTAACCTCCAGGGTGTATCCTACACCACGGATCGTACGAATATAGTTTCCCGCTTCTCCCAGCTTGGTACGGAGCGTTCCGATATGAACGTCGACGGTTCTCGTCTCGCCGGCAAAATCAACTCCCCATACAGATGAGAGCAGATCCTGACGGGTAAAAACCCTGCCCGGATTCCGGATGAACAGCCTCAGAAGCTCGTATTCTTTCAGAGTCAGCGTAACCTGACGATCTGCTGCAAAGACCTTGTGTTCTGCATCATACATAATAATCGTTCCGGCTGAAAAAACTTTTTCCTTTTTATCCGGACTGGTCCTTCTTAAGACCGCCTTGATTCTGGAAACCATTTCCATCATACCGAAGGGCTTGGCCAGATAGTCATCCGCTCCCAGGTCCAGACCGGTAACCTTGTCAAATTCTGTTCCCTTTGCCGTCGTCATGATGACCGGGATTTTTGCGTAATGCGGATCCTTACGCAGGCTTTTCAGAATGCTGATCCCATCCTCTCCCGGCAGCATGATATCCAGAAGCACCAGTTCGGGAATTTCAATCTTCAGAGCGTCCCGAAAGGAAGATGCGTTCCCGAAGCCCTGAGCCTGATAATTCTGGGCCCGAAGCGCATACAGGATCATATTTCTGGCATTTTCGTCATCTTCGACACAGTAAATCATGTGATTCTCCTTAAATAATGTAAAAACTTTCCAGCCATCTGTAAATAGAATGTCATGACAAGGTCAAATTCATTATCAAGAAAATGTAAAATCTATGTAAATCGCCTTCTTCTCAGCCGGGATGCCGCGGCTGCATGCTTCTTCTGAATGCAGCCCCTGGCTGCCTTCCTTTCCTGCAGCCTGCCCCTATCATTTATTTTTCGTGAACCAGCTTTCCGGTCATATGATCGATCGTCAGTTCCAGCGCCTGTACCGTACCCCTGTCCCCATATTTTACTGCTTCCCGGTCCGCTTCTGCCGGGTCCGGATAGTATTTTCTGCCCAGGTCCCGGACCCGCCGAATCGTCTCTTCACGGTCTTCGATAAAACGGATTCTGCCGAAAATGATGACGCTGTTGATGTAAAAAGCCCAGTCTCCCTCTTTTTTATATCCATGATCATAGACGCAGAAAGATACCCGGCTGTCCTTTTTCAGGGCATCGATCTTGTGTCCCTCTTTAGCGCAGTGAAAGTAAATCTTTCCGTCATCGTAGATGTAATCAATGGGAAAAGCGTAAGGGTATCCATCCTCGCCTTTTACCGCAAGAACGCCGCGGGGTTCCTCCTTCAAAATCCGGACACACTCTTCATCACTGATCTGCTGCTTGAATCTTCTCATTTTACGAAACATAGCCTCGTCCTCCTTTTTGAGTTTTATTTCCGCTCTTTCTCCCATTTCCGTTCACAGGCTGTCAAAGGGGTTTGCCTGTTATTATGGTGGAATTCCCGGCAGGGTCCGCAGTCCTTGTATCTTGGGCATTTTACTTTAGGACCTCTTGGACACGGACAAAGTTCAGGATTATAGAGGTAATCCGGCACCTTTTCTTTTATGGTCGGTTCCGTATCTGCTGCAGCTACCGGATTTTCGCTGTTCCGTTGATTTTTTCCTGCGTCCGCATGCTGAACAATCCACTCTATTAAAACAGCTGCATTGTTTTTCTCTTTCTCTTTTGCCCCGAAAAGCAGGGTGACCGACGATTTCTCAAGCATGGCTGCAAGCTCGGTTAAGTGCGATTTCATAGCGTCTGACCGGTCCAGCTCCTGCCTGTATTTTTCCTTGAATCCTTCATACCTTTCCGGGTCGTGTCCGAACCACTTGCGAAGTTCCGCAGAAGGAGCAATATCCTTCCACCAGGCAGTCAGGTTCAGATTTTCCTTTCTGATCCCGCGCGGCCACAGGCGGTCTACCAGAATTCGTTTGCCATCTGAATCCTCTTCCTGTTCATAAGCGCGTTTTATTTTCAGTTTTTCCTGTATATCGTTCATTGTATATGCCAGTCTTTCATGTAAAAAAAATATCTGATACCGGATGAACAGCTGTTTCAGCCTTTCATCGTTCACTTTTATCGAGCATCCTGACCAGTTTATTTTTAATATCCCTCGTCATGTATTCCAGTGTTTCATAATAAAAATAATCCAGGGAATTCTGGTCCCACTTGAAAGTCATGCTTGCCGGAAATTCCTCGTCTCCATCCCAGAACTGCAGCCAGAACGGGAAAAAATCGAAGACCGGAATAACATAGCTTACATCGCCATGGTCCGCTTTTTTTCCGCCCAGGTGGATGCAGGCGTTTTTTAATTCTTCCGCTTTTCCCTCGAACTCCTGGTTCTCCTGATAGTGAGTCAGGGTCTGGGCATGACCGGAAGCAATGGTGCCCTTGAGGTTGACCAGAAGGGTCCATCGACCGGTCAGGAAGGGCTTATTGACTCCATGCGCCAGGACATCATAGAGGATAACCGCTTCATAGGGCAGTGCCCTGCTGCCGTCCATGTGCAGGCAGTATCCATCTCTGACGGACACTTTGAATTTTTCTCCAAGATAGTTAATATAGTAGAAGTCCTCGTCCCATTCAATGGGAAGCCGGCTTCTGATGATTTCCGGGTCGGTTTTCACGAAAATTGCCCTTGCTTCTTCCCGCATGCGTTCAAAGTTGGACAGATCCTGCTTTTGAAAAACATTTTCCTGGTCCGGTTTTCGATTCATTTTTTTCTGCTCCTGTGATTTTTCTTATTTATGGCTTCAGCGAATGTTTCTGAGAACCCAGGCAATCCCCTTGGCTGTGCGAAGGTCACTGTCCCGGAAATGGCTGCCCGGATTTTCTTCATAGATAGATTTCACTCCCCGCTTTATGCATTCCTCTGATAGCGCTTTGATATTCGGTTCTGTCATCTGAAGATAAGGATTACGGCTTTTGCTTTCCTTATTTCCAAGAGAGAAATAGGCTGCCACCGGAGTTTTTTTGAAATCATGTCCCAGAAAAAACTCCTTAAAATCCGGATACCAGACAGAACCGGACGCGCAGACCAGACCGTCAAAACAGTCGCTAATGAAGGGCGCATAAGCTGCAAAAAGTCCGGCCATGGAATAGCCGCAGATTATTCTTGCGTTTGTCCTGCCTTTCAGCTCATTCTCAGCGTAAGGGATGATTTCTTCTTCCAGCTGCTTCATATAAGTTTCTGCCTGACCCTCAAAATGGTCGTCGTCAGAAACGACCGGCTCATGCGGCCACGGCGACAGCTCCTGATCCCAGTTCAGATTGGAAATAGTGACCAGATGGAATTTGGGACAGCCGATCCTCCTGCATCTGGCAAGGACCTTCTCCCCCTCTTCGATAAAATCGCTGTTATATACAACCGGCGCAGATGCGGATGCGGACGGGTAAATGATCACATTTTTATGTCCGAACTGACTGATAATCGTCTCCATCTTTTGAGATTCTCCATTCTTTGTATTTATCTGCTGCATTACTTTATTCGGGAAATATGCCTGTTTGAATGATTATAACACCCTTATGCGAAATCGAAATGCTATAATAGAGACACCTTTTCATTTCGGGGTCATTGTTTGCATACTTTTTATGTTTTTTGAAACCATTTTTCTTTTTTCGAATACTTTTTCGATTCGTGAGGTTTTTATAACTATGAAAAAAGGAATTGCAGTTGTTTTTCCGGGGATCGGCTACCACGTCGATAAGCCTCTTCTTTATTACAGCAAGAAGCTTGCTGCCGGCTATGGTTACGAGATAAAGGACGTCCCCTATGGGGGCTTTAAAAAGAATATCAAAGGAAATGAAAAAAAGATGGAAGAAGCTTACCGGGATGCCCTGAAACAGTGCAGGTCTCTTCTGGCAGATGTGGATTTTGGGAAATACGACCGCATCCTCTTTCTGTCCAAGAGCATCGGTACCTCTATCGCTGCTTCCTATGCCGAAGAGAACGGTTTGAAGACAGGCAGCGTCTTCTATACCCCCGTTCACCGGTCTTTCGGCCTGATGAAAGACCCCGGGATCGTATTCCACGGAACTGCCGACCAGTGGCTGGACCATGAGGTTTTCATGAATGAGATTGCAAAGACCTCCTGCCCGTTTTACCTGATTGAAGGCGGAAACCACTCTCTGGAGACCGGGAATGTGGAAACGGACCTTGTCAATCTTCAGTTTATCATGAAGAAAACCGATGACTTCATCCGGAGTTTTACTGCCTGACTGCAATAAGCAGAAGTGTCAGCAGACTTCCGGCAACCAACCCTCCCAGATGGGCAGGACCGTCTATGCCTGGCGAAACAAGTCCGGACAGCAGGGCCAGGACCAGGTACATGATAATATGCCTGGCGTCACTCCTGGATTTTTTTCCCTTTGTGCCGGTGATTGCAAGAACCAGCATACTTCCCAGAAGTGCAAAAACGGAAGTAGACGCGCCGAGGGCAAGGGGATCCTCACCCTGCCGATAGTAAAAAAGAACCGACAGATAATTGCCTGCAATACCGCCCGCCAGATACAGAATCAGGAAGCGGACATGTCCAAGGGCTGCTTCGACCTGGTCTCCCAGAAAGAGAAGTCCCAGCAGGTTGCTGCCAAGGTGAGCCAGAGAAATATGGAGAAAAAGTGCCGTCAGCAGTCTCCAGTACTGACCCGAAAGAATCATGCTGACCCTGGAAGCGCCCATGCCAAGCAGGGAAGCTTCACTGAAGCCTTTGTACGATTCTACTGCAAAGGCAATGATGTTGACCGCAATCAGAAGGAATGTGATCCAGCTCTTCTTCTCTCTGTGAAAGATTGTCTCTAATGCGTCATCCGACGACCGGTTGCCTGACACGTGCCTGTCCATTCCTTTCCTGTAATTATTTTTTCATTTAATGAGGTTTAAAACAGCTATGCCCAACTTGCGATTAGATAAATTTCTGGTATCCTGCGACGTCTGTTCCAGGTCAGAAGCCAGGAAGCTGGTCAAGGCGAAAAGAATAAAAATTAACGATTCGCCTGCCAAAGCTCCGGACCAGAAAATTGACACAGAAAAAGACCGGGTATTTTTTGATGGAAAGCTGCTGGACTACCGGGAGTTTCATTATTATATGCTCAATAAGCCTGCCGGCTTCATTACCGCAACGGAGGATACCCGTCAGGAAACTGTCATGGATTTGCTGCCGGACCGCCGCCGGAAGAATCTCTCTCCGGTCGGGCGCCTGGACAAGGATACCGAAGGTCTTCTGCTGATCACAGACGACGGGCAGCTGAATCACCGCCTGCTGGCGCCGGGCTTTCATGTGCGGAAGACTTATCTGGCTGGCTTACGCAAAACGGTGTCAGAAGAAGACGTGCAGAAATTCCGGGACGGTCTGGACATCGGTGAGAAGGCGCTCACCGCTCCCGCTCTGCTGCAGCGTGTGGAATCTGGGGCGGATTGCCTTGATTCCCTTACCCCGGAATACCTGAAGGCTCTTCCCCGCGCGGCGGCTGCGTCACCGTTTCCATCTGAAATATCCTGGGCATTGGTTTCCATTACCGAAGGCAAATTTCATCAGATCAAACGCATGTTTGAGGCAGTGGACAACGAAGTTCTCTACCTCAAGCGCATGTCTATGGGAAGTCTTTTGCTGGATCCGGAACTGAAGCCTGGCCAGTGGAGAATGCTGACTCCGGAAGAAATCCGGGAGCTGAAGAAAACCGGCGGCCAAGGGGACGGTTCTTCCGGCAAGTTCTGATTCTCCGGAAGAACCGTCCTCCATAGCTGCGAATTCTGACTCTCCAAAAGAACCATCCTCATGGCTGCCCCATGATTGGACTCTTCATGCTTTGACCGCCGCGATGCGCTCCGGACCGTTTGTGAATTCCACTTTGTGTCCCGGCGGCACGATCAGAAACTCTTTCTCATCAAATTTCCCCTGCACGATTTTTTCAAGCATGCCGGAGTTTCCTTCAAATTCTTTGTATTCGAAGCGGTAGCGGTCTGCATAAGCTTTTGCGCGCTCCCGTTCTGTATCATCCCTGCCGACGCTGCTGCTCTTGATAAAGCCGATCATCTTATAATTCTTCAGGCTGTCACGGTGGACCTGCATAAGGTATTCCGCCGTATCTTCGTCCTCGTATTCTTCCAGATATTTCTGATACAGGGTCTGTTCATAGTCCGGATCAATGTCGGGCAGATTGTTGACCCAGTCCCGGTTCATCCAGAAGGTTCCCGGGTATTCATAAAAATACCGAAGGTAACGTTCCTGGGAACCCAGGAAAAGGGCGATACAGTCCTCTGTTCTGGGTATGACAAGGGGGATTTTCTTCGCTTCCAGTCCGACTGTGGATTTGGAGCAGAGTCCGTATCCCATGACGATATAATCGGGCACCCGCTTCATGTATCCCTTTTCAATCTGATCGTAAAGCCTCTCCAGTTCTTCTATCATCTGCTGATGGAGGATTGCCGGCCGGTCATGAAGTCCCTGAGGCAGATAACTGATTCCGATGGTGTTGTCGCTGTCTGCGACCTGCTTGGACAATTCCCGGGTCAGAACCCGGCATGCGATAATATGAATTCTCATTTAAATCTCCATTCCGCTGCTGTTCCGGTGACAGCACCGGCAGCTGTAAAAAATATCCGGCAGGAAGATTCAGAAACCGGCAGGCAGGTATTTTTAGCCGTCTTTATCCTCTGCAGATTATTTTTTCTACTTCGGCTTTTCTCAACAGAATAACAAAGGTTCCGATACTGATCAGCAGCATGCCGTATTTCAAAAATACGCCGTTCGGCTATTTTTTTCAATAATCATCTCCGCAGGATAGAATGGTTGCCATTGCTTAATTTCAAGAACTGTGTCTAAAATAAATGGACCGGATATTTTCTTACTTTAAATGATTTTCTTTCTCTTAATTAGAGATTACGATTACTTTTGTGAAAGGATTTTCTTATGCCCGTTTTTGATTTTAACGCACCGGATCCGGCTTCTGCTGCAGAAGCCACGGAAACGACCTGGCAGATTTTTTACTCAGACAGCAAAACTGCTGACGCCGACCACCCGATTCTGGTTCTGGACAGCGCGGACAGTCAGCCGGCTCATCACTCTGTCGGCAGCTTCACCAATCCCGCAAGGCAGACTGCCTTTGAGTTTGATACGGAAGACAAAAGCACCGCTTCTATCCTGAAGATTGACGCCCGCTTTTTCAGCCTGGTCAAGTGGCTGGGAGAAAACCGCATCCGCGTCCGCCTCTCCGGAAAAAATACAGAGGACGGCTACGCCGTTTACAAAATCCGTGAGGTTGCCATGGGCGGAGCAGAGAAGCTTTCCGCAGAGGATGGTTTCCTGCAGTTCATGATTGAGCGCCTGCAGGCAAGCGATGCCCCAGGCCCGGAGCCGGAAACCGAAGAGGAGGATCCGGATTCCGCAGACGGGGACGACATGAAGCTGACCAGCATCCAGTCCATTACGGATTTTCTGGCATGCGCAGGCCGTACCCTGCCAGATAATATCCGTCTCTGGGCTCGGCGCAATCTTGCCGTTGCCCGTTCCTCCGAGGTTACCGCGGAAGAACGGCGTCACGCGCAAAGAGCCCTGTCGATCATGATGAATATACAGTGGAAGACCCAGTACTTCCCGTCCATTGATCCGATTGAAGCCAAAAGAATTCTGGACCAGGAACTCTATGGCATGGAGAAGGTAAAACAGAGAATTATCGAGACCATTATCCAGATTAACCGGACCCATACCCTGCCGGCTTACGGCCTCTTACTGGTCGGTCCTGCCGGAACCGGAAAATCCCAGGTTGCCTACGCGGTGGCCCGCATTCTTAAACTGCCCTGGACCACGCTGGACATGAGCTCCATCAACGATCCGGAACAGCTGACCGGGAGCTCCCGGATCTATGCCAACGCCAAGCCAGGCATCATCATGGAGGCCTTCAGCATGGCAGGCGCATCCAACCTGGTCTTCATCATCAATGAGCTGGACAAGGCATCCAGCGGAAAAGGAAGCGGCAATCCGGCTGACGTCCTTCTGACCCTTTTGGATAACCTGGGTTTCACCGACAACTATATCGAATGTACAATTCCAACCTCCGGCGTCTATCCGATCGCCACGGCCAATGATAAGAGCCTGATCAGCGCTCCCCTCATGTCCCGCTTCGCGGAAATCGACATCCCGGACTACACGCCGGATGAAAAAAGAGAAATTTTCTGTCGTTTCAGCCTGCCCAAGGTTCTGAACCGTATGGGCATGCAGGACGAAGAATGTCTGATCACAGACGACGGACTCGATGCCGTCATTGAAACATATGAAGGCACCACCGGAATCCGGCCCCTGGAACAGGCTGCGGAACATCTGGCGGCTAATGCCCTCTACCAGATTGAAGTAAACCACGTCCGCCAGGTTGTATATGGGGAACGGGAAGTCAAGGCTGTATTGTAACGGGGCGAAACATGTGGCAAAGTGCCTGTCACTTTGCCACATGGCTTTTCTGTTTTCAGGATTTCGGCGAAAGCTCCGCGAACATCTGCAATGTCTCGATATCTGAAGGCTTTACCTTGATATTCATGACCTTCTGCTCTCCCTCCGGTGTCGTGATCGACAGCTCAATCACGGACCCCTCCCGGATCATGCCCCTGGTCGCTTCCAGGAAAGGCGCAACCCTGGGATGCTCCTGGTTGAAGGTATCCAGTCTCTGTTTCATTTTCAAAAATTCCATAGGATTAACTGCCATATTTTCCTCCTGATTCTGCGTACAGAGTAAGGGTCACTTTGGCTCCTTGATCTGAAAAATGCTTCCGGACATGGGCGCAATGACCAGGGTGTATTCCCTTCGCCTTTCTCCGGTTTCCGAACTACCCTGCTGCGCGTTTCCCGTCCTGCTGCCTGTCCTGCCCCCGCTGACTGCTCCGGCAGGTTCTGCGTCTCTCTCTGTCAGCCGGGTTCCGGTTCCTCCGCTGCTTTCGAAAATCATCTGCAGTTCTTTTTCTCCACTTCCTAAAGCGATTGTTCCGCTTTTATCCGAGAAGTTGAAAGCACAGAAGAGTTTCTCCCCGTCGGTCTCTCTGGTGAAGAGGAAGATGCCAAGATTCTCATATGCGTGCGTAACCCACCGGAACTTGTCCGGCCAGTAATCTTTTTCATAAAGTGCAGGATGTTGCAGATAGAACTCGTTCAGACTGCGGATATAGTCACGGAACAGGCGGTTAGGCTCATGTTCCAGAAGGTTCCAGTCCAGCTCGCGTTTCTCGTCGAACTCTCGGAGTCCCGCCAGCTCATTACCCATAAAGTTCAGCTTCTTTCCCGGATGGACCATCATATAAAGGTAGAGGGCACGTGCCGCCGGCATCTTGTCGTCCCCGTACATCTTCTGCAGGATGGTCGCCTTGCCGTGCACGACCTCATCGTGAGACAGGGGCAGAAGGTAGTGCTCGTTCTTAAAATAGTCCATGGAGAAGGTCAGGCGGTAGGGCATCCGGCACTTCTCTTCCGGAGAATGCTTGAAATAATCCAGAGTGTCATTCATCCAGCCCAGGTCCCACTTATAATCAAAACCGAGTCCTCCATATTCTACCGGTGCTGTAACCTTGGGATAGTTGGACGAGTCTTCGGCAATCAGAAGGGCATCCGGCATTCTCTTCTTGAGTCCCTGATTCATGCCTTTCAAAAAATCTATGCCTGGCTTGTATTCTCCTCGTGTCTCGTCTCCCATCCAGTAGACCAGGTTGCGGACCGCATCCAGCCTGAGGCCGTCGAAGTGGAACTCCTTCAGCCAGTAATACGCAGAAGAAGACAGGAAGCTGCGGACTTCCCCGCTCGAATGCATGAAGTTGCAGCTGCCCCACTCACTGTAGCCGATGTCACTGGATGGGTATTCGTAAAGATGAGTCCCATCATAGCGGAACAGTGCATAGTCATTTACCGCAAAATGAACCGGGACAAAATCCAGAAGGACACCGATGTCTGCCTGATGAAGAGCATCGACCAGGGCGCAGAGCTGATCCGGTCTGCCGTACCTGGCAGTCGGTGAGAAAAAACCCGTTGCCTGATAGCCCCAGGATTCATCGGACGGATATTCGGTCAGCGGCATGAACTCTACATAGTTATAGTGGTTCTCCTTGAGATAGGGAATCAAAAGTGGGATCAGCTGATCGTAGGTATACCAGTCTGTCTGGGCATATCCCGGCTTTTTCCAGGCTCCCGGATGCATTTCATAAATGTTTATCGGCTCGGATAAGGAAGCATAAGGGTCTCCTGTTTTTTTCTCCTGCCATTCCTGATCAGAGAACGTATAATCGCGGAGGTCCCGGATCTTCGATGCAGTCTGCGGCCTTAATTCCGCCCAGAAGCCGTAAGGATCTGCCCGGTCAATTGTTTTTCCGGTGCAGTCCGTAATCCGGTACTTATACATCTGCCCCGGCTTTGCCCGGTCATTTTTGCATTCCCAGAATTTCCCGTCCCCTGCCTGATGCATAGGCTGGGCCTGCCAGTTATTGAATTCTCCGATCAGGGAAATCTCCCGTGCCGCGGGAGCATAAGTCCGGAACACATATCCTTCCCCGTCCGGATGCGCGCCAAGATATTCATAAGCATCAAAGCTGTTTCCGTAATAAAATTCCCGAAGTTCCATGATCACCTCGTCCGGTTCCTGCCGGCACTTGGCAGGATGTCCGTTTCTTCTGCTTTCCTGTAAAAAAATTATACCACACAAGCATGCCGCGAACCCGAAAAAATGACACCTGGTCAGAAAATCTTCTTCCGCATCCATCCTGTTTTTCTTTTTACCCTGTAATTTGTTCCTCAGGATGCTTTAATGCCGGAGATTTTCTCCTGCGATTTTGTTATTTTACATAAATTTTACTTGTTCTTTTCTTTCTTTTCATTTTTTACACAGTGCGATACAATAATTATAAATGATACCAGTGCCAAAAGTCATCACACTCGGCAAGCTTGCTTGCCAGTGGGTGAATGACTTATTGGCACGCCCCGATATGAGGAAGAAGTGGGGCAGGGGCCCCGCGAATTCCGAATATCAGGGCAGATTGTGGGAGCGTGAAACGCGGAA
>JAXJVN010000054.1:0-6226 GCA_036308545.1 Eubacterium sp.
CGGTACTTAGGGCGCAGTGCCTGCTTGCAGGTGCTGCACCCTTATGTACCGTTGCGAAGGCGAAAAAGCGGGAGCGCCCCCATTAGGGCAATGCTCTAAATCCTGCTCATTATCGCTTCGATAAACTCACATTTAGGGACGCGAAAGAAGGATGCGAAAAAGCCTCTCAGCTTCTTCGCACCCTTCCGGATTGTTTTTTGAAATTAGAGTGCCGCCAGGAAGCGCTCGAATGCCGCCTTCCCTTCCTCAGTCCTCTTGTAGACACCTGCGTCTTCGAGAACAAGACAGAATACTTTTCCGATTTCTTCTTTAAGGATTCCGTCGATGTTTCCCGCGTTTACTTCCGGATAGTTCCTGAGGAATTTTTCTGCCCAGTCGGCATGGATGGCAATGGCGGGATTGGCTCTTAAGTCTTCTCCCTTGAGGATGGCTTCTTTCAGCTCTGCCATTTCTTTTTTGAGGCGGGACGGCAGTACAGCCAGACCCATGACTTCAATCAGGCCGATGTTTTCCTTTTTGATATGGTGAAGCTCCGCATGGGGATGGAAGACGCCGAGCGGATTTTCTTCTGTGGTGATGTTATTGCGGAGGACCAGATCAAGTTCGTAGTCTTCTCCGTTTTTGCGGGCAATGGGCGTAATGGTGTTGTGCGGGGTCCCGTCTGTTTCCGCATAGATGAAGGCGTCCGGATCGCTGTAGCCTCGCCAGGTGTCCAGAATGTGATCGGCAAGCGCGATGATGCGGTCCGTGTCTTTTCCATCCAGGCGGATAACAGACATGGGCCAGTTGACGATACCGCAGCGGACATCTTCAAAGCCCTTGACGGTGAATGTTTTTTCAACTGCTGCCCTGGCCATGGGGAAGGTGTAATGACCGCCCTGGAAGTGGTCGTGGGACAGGATGGAGCCTCCGACGATGGGCAGGTCCGCATTGGAGCCCAGCATATAGTGCGGGAAGAGCTTGACGAAGTCGAAGAGCTTGCGGAAGGCAGCGTGATCAATCTTCATGGGCGTGTGCTCATTGTTGAAGACGATGCAGTGCTCGTTGTAATAAACGTAGGGCGAGTACTGGAAGCCGAACTTCTGTCCGGCAATCTCAATCGGAATAATGCGGTGGTTTTCCCTGGCCGGATGGTTGGCGCGGCCGAAGTAGCCCTCGTTCTCCCTGCAGAGCTGGCACTTGGGATAAGCCGTCTGGGGAGCGTTTTTTGCCGCTGCGATGGCTTTGGGGTCCTTCTCCGGTTTTGACAGGTTGATAGTGATATCCAGATCACCGTATTTTGTCGGCGTCTTCCATTTCAGGTCTTTGGACACGCGGTAGCGCCTGATATAATCGGTGTCTCTGGAAAATTCATAATACCAGTCCGTCGCCTCTTTGGGGCTCTTTGCATAAAGCTCATGGAACTTTCCGATGACTTGGGACGGGCGCGGCGTAAGAAGGCCCATCAGCTTTGTGTCGAAGAGATCGCGGAAAACGACGCTGTCACCCTCGGTCAGATTGTTTTTGACCGCATAATCGTCCAGAACAGCCAGAACGCTTTCCAGATAGGAGCCGGTCTCACGCTCCTCTTGGCTGATTTTGGCTGCTTCTTCGAGTACGCCAGCCTCGTTGCCGGTCCACTCGGAAAGCCCCATGGTGCCGAGGATGGTATTTACCGTCCAGATGACGTCCTCTTTTCCAATCAGTTCCGCAGCAAGTCCGTAAGCTGCAAGTTTCGTAATCGCTTCCTGAACCTGATCCATTCCATATCCTTCCTGCTCAATTTTTTGAGCTGATGCTTAAACGTTCTTAAGCGGTGATGCTTAAACGTTCTTAAGCGGTGATGCTTGAGTTCCATCAGTTAATCTTAAGCCGCCTGCCAAAAGGGACAGCAGCATAAAGTGGCGCTGGCGTCCGGTGGACACCGCTTAGCGTCGACCGGGTCGGCAGACGAAAGCTGTCACTTTTTGCTGATACCCGGTCAGCCTACGACTGCCTGTTCCAAAGGCCAGTCCAAATCATCAGCCTACGACTGCCGGTCCATTTCCGATTCCGACGATGTAGAAGGAGGCTTCGTAGCCCACTTTCTTCTTGTAGTCTTCGCCGATGGTTTTGACAAAGCTGTCGATGGCGTCGTTCTTTACGATAGATACGGTGCAGCCGCCGAATCCGCCGCCGGTCATACGGGAGCCGATGACGCCGGGTGTCTTCCACGCGTCTTCCGCCAGGATGTCCAGCTCTTTGCAGCTTACTTCAAAGTCATCGCGGATGGAGACGTGAGCTTCATTCATGAGCTTTCCGAAGCGTTCTACATCTCCTGCCTTGAGCACACGGACGGCCTCGATGGTTCTCTGGTTCTCGTAAACTGCGTGCTTTGCGCGTTTCCTGCGGTCTTCGTCCTTGATGGCGTCCTTGTATTTCTCGAACTCTTCGCAGGTGAGGTCACCTAAGGTTTCGATGTTTACGACCTTCTGCAGCTCAG
Organism: Eubacterium sp.; assembly: GCA_036308545.1. Taxonomy (GTDB): domain Bacteria; phylum Bacillota; class Clostridia; order Lachnospirales; family Lachnospiraceae; genus Bilifractor. The sequence continues at coordinate 2,462 of JAXJVN010000054.1, forward strand.
AAAGCGCCTGCTCGCATTCCAGCCTTCTGGTATTGTAGGCGGAGTCGGTGAGCTTGTGCTTCTTATTTGTATTTGAAAGAACGATGCTCATTCCGTCCAGATTAATCGGCACGTACTCATAGGTAAGATCCGCTGTATTGAGGAAAATGGCATGGTCTTTCTTACCCATTGATGAGGCGAACTGGTCCATGATGCCGCAGTTCATGCCATTGTACTTGTTCTCGGACTCCTGGCCGATCAGGGCAAGCATGATGTTGTTCAGGTCGAATCCGAAAATGTCGCGGAGCATAAATCCGGTCAGGACTTCGATGGAAGCGGAGCTGGACAGACCGGATCCCGCCGGAATGTTTCCGTAATAAACGACATCCATTCCGCGGTCGACCGGGAAGTTTTTCTGAAGGAAGGTATAGATGACGCCCTTGGGATAGTTGGTCCAGCCGAATTTATCGTCCGGCACCAGCTCGTCCAGGGAGGTTTTCACCATGCCGAACCGGGAAAGATTTTTGGAATAGAAGTTCAGCTGCCGGTCATTTCTCAGTCTGGCACAGGCGTAGGTTCCGATCGTAAGGGCACATGGAAAAACATGTCCCCCGTTGTAATCGGTATGCTCGCCGATCAGGTTGACCCTGCCGGGAGCAAAATAAACGCGCGCATCGCCCAGCTCGCCGAACTGCCTGACAAATTCTTCCTTGATTGCTTTTACCATCTGTTCTGTCGTTAAGCTTGTATCAGCCATAATATTCTCTTTCCTCTTCTTTCTCCGGACCTGCATGATAAAAAGCGTCTGCCGGAATCTTCATGATTGCCTCCGCCTGCATGGAAACTTCAATATGATAGAGCTTGCCAAGCGAGACATTCATTGTTATATCATTCACGTTCACGCTTATCATACAATGTTTTTTCCCTGCCTACAATCAGACAATCAATCTCATTTTTTACAGATTCGACTTTCGGGTTTTCAGAGCGATTCTTCCTTGTGCAGTTTGCATTAGGAAATGGTTTTCCTTTTCCAAAATGCGTGTTATCAGGCTCTAACCAGGTGAAGCTGCAGGGAGGCATATTCCACATTTTCAAATTTCACCGGCAAACCCGCTTCCATCAGGGCATCAGCAGGATAAAGCCTTTCGCTGCCTTCTATTTTATAAAAGGCTCCCGGTGTAAGACCTTTGACCGTCATATAGTAGGGCCGGTCATTGGCATGACTTTGCAGGCGTACGACATTAACCAGAGCCTCTTCTCCGTCCCGGCTGACCGTTTCCCAGGCAGCCAGACGGCTCTTTGCCGGATCTGTCAGGCGGAATGTTCGACCGTTCTGGATAAGGGGCGCGTATTTTTTAAAGTCCGCAATCTGTTTCCTGACGGCATTCTGCTCCTCTTCTGTCAGAGCCCCCGGATCCAGCTCGTAGCCGAAGCTGCCGTACATGGCGACGATACCCCTTGTCGAAAGCGGCGTCGTCCTGCCGTTTTGTTCGTTGGGGCATTTGGACACGTGGGAGCCGACTGCCGAAACCGGATAGGCGAAGGACGTGCCGTACTGGATCAGAATGCGGTCCAGAGCATCCGTATTATCGCTGCACCAGATCTGGGGCGTGTAATAAAGCATGCCTGCGTCGAAGCGTCCGCCGCCTCCGCTGCACCCTTCAATCAGAAGGTCCGGATAGCGCCGTCTGATTTTTTCCAGGAAATCATAAAGTCCCAGCATGTAATCATAGAGGACCCTGCCCTGGTCCTGTCCTGCCAGGGCTGAGTATACGTCCGTTATGCTGCGGTTGTAATCCCATTTAACATAAGAAATATCCGCGGAATCCAGAACCTTTGTGATCTGGGCAAAAACATTGTCCCTCACGTCTTTCCTTGAGAAATCCAGAACGAGCTGATAACGGCTGCGGGTCGGCTTTCTGCCGGGAATGGTAAATGCCCAGTCCGGATGAGCCCGGTAGAGGTCCGAATCCTCGCTGATCATTTCCGGCTCAATCCAGATGCCGAATTTCAGTCCCTTTTCTTTTATTTTTTCCACAAAGTCATGGAGGGAGCAGCCCAGTTTTTTCTCGTTGACGTACCAGTCGCCGAGGCCCGAAAGGTCATTGTCACGCTTGCCGAACCAGCCGTCGTCCATGACAAAAAGTTCAATTCCAAGTTCCGCTGCTTTTGAAGCGTAATCCAGAAGTTTTTTCCCTGTAAAGTCAAAGTAGGCAGCTTCCCAGCTGTTGATGAGGACCGGGCGCACCTTTGTCTTCCATGGACCTCTGCAGACGTGATAGCGGATGCAGTCCGACAGATTCTGAGACATACGGGACAGTCCTTCTGTACTGCAGGTCATGATGACCTCCGGAGCATAGAAGCTTTCCCCCGGAGTGACCGGATAGGAAAAGCGGTCTTCCGAGAGGCCCATCTGCATCCTGGTCTGTCCCATGCCGTCCACTCCCGCTTCTGCCTGGAAGCTTCCGCTCCAGACAAACTCCATGGCATAGGCAAGTCCCTGATTTTCATCTGTCCCCGGCTCCGCCAGGGCAAGGAAGGGATTATAACTGTGGGAACTCATGCCTCTTCTGCTTTCGATCCGCTGCTCTCCCCTGCCAAGCGGCATCCGTTCGGGAGTCCGCTCCAGAGCGTAGCGTCCCGGCAGAGTGATCCGGTCGAAGCTGCCATGTACGAAATCCATGCTGGCAGAGAGGACCTTGTCCAGATAAACCTTGTCTTTACCCGCGTTGGTTACTTTGACTGCACGAGTGATGATATCAATATCCGGAAGGACGCCGTAGAGAAGAGTCACGGTCACACCGGACACCTGATCCAGAAGATCGATTTCCAGAGTCTGAATCCTGTTTTTTTCCCCTGTTCCGGCGCTTTCTTCTGTCTGGTCTTCCGGGTCAAAATCTGCATCCGGGGCAGTTCCATCGGCAGCCTTCCAATCTCCGCTCAGGGCTTCCTTCATATCTTTCTCTAAGCCGGGTTCATTGCAGCCATAGACAGCAGGCAGCCCCGTAAGTACATATTTTCCATCATAGATCCGGTATCCGGCATAGCGGAGATCGCAGCCGGACGTTCCGTCTGCATTTCTCATGACAAAAGCCGGGGAGCGGAAGTCTCCGCTGCCGAGGAAGGGATATTCCAGAGGCAGGCTGCCAAGGGAATAGGTACGGTCAAAGCCAGCATCATAAGGCACTGCGCTCATACCGCAATCAGCAAATGTCAGAAGATAATCCATGCTGCCTTCCGTTTTTCTGCCGTAATATAAATGGAGAAGATATCCAAAACGATCCACCATGAACTGGTAGGTCGTATGTATGGTCTGTATGGTGAAAATATTTTTTTCAAAATCCGCCTTAATAGACATTACCAAATGTTTCCTTTCAAAAAAGGGGAACGTGTGCTGTTTCAAAAAAATGGACAATGCAATCTGTATTCCAATATAAAAGTTATCTCTTTCTCAGGCAAGTCACTTTTCTTATTAAAATATTCTTCGAATTCACGGCAGATGTAAAAAAGTTGACTTCTGTATGCATAATCTGCTGAATCCCATGTACTATTGCCTGTTTCAGCAGATTGTCGTCCAATTTTTCCGATTAACTTCTGAAATATAAGAGTAAGAAATTTAGGCAAAAAATTAATAGCAAAAAATTAAGGTGAATTGCAAACTTAAGTTCCAGTTTGCATGACTAAACGCAACTCCGCAGAAGAATCCGTTCAGTTTTCTCTTCAAAGGTTCTGAAAAAGAACTGTTAAGGAGCCGGATTCTGCGGTAAAATACTGATTAAGTAGTAG
>JAXJVN010000055.1:0-1886 GCA_036308545.1 Eubacterium sp.
ACGATAGAAGTGCTCCATTCCATTTTCTGTCACGACACCTGGTGAATAAAACACCTGAAGGGGAAATAGATGGAATTGAGTCCGTGTATCCGAAACTTGTGGCTCCAACTAGAACGAAATGAGGCCGGACACTTTTGTCTGATTTTACGAAATACGGCATTTGGTCGCTTTGTGTCGTGTTATTTCAGACGGTCCGGGCGTATTCTGCAATCGGAAAGGAGGGAAAGGCTTGGACCAGAAGAAAACCGGGAGCTTCTTGCGGGAGCTTCGCAAGGAACATGGAATCACTCAGGAACAATTTGCAGAGAAGCTTGGCGTATCAGCGAGAACCATATCCCGCTGGGAAACCGGGAGCAACATGCCGGATATCAGCCTGCTCTCTGAGATCGCCGATTACTACGATGTCGGCATTCCTGAGATTATTGCAGGAGAAAGGAAAAGCGACGGAATGAACGAGGAAGTAAAAGAAGTGGCTGATGCCATGTCGGATTATGCCGGCGAAGAAAAAGCAAAACTGGTAAAGAGTATTCGAAATATTAGCATCATTGGTCTTATTGCATTGATCATCTATATGGTGCTGGGGGAAACCGGTGCTTATGAAAGGAATACCCTATTCCGGTATGCTTATGGATATTCTGAGGTATTGATATATGTTACGGTTGTCATGTTCCCTTTGTATACAACGGGATTACTGAGCAAGCTTCGGATAAGGAATACCGGCTGGGGCCGTATCCCGGGACCGGCGTTAAAAGTAATGGCCTTTATCGCAGCATTTGCTGTTGCAGCTTTGATAAGGATCGTGTTATCGAAGATTTTCTAAATAATTGGAAACTGAAAAACTGAATATGGTCAAATATCAATCAAATCATGGCGGGTTGTCGGTTGCGACTGACAGCCCGTTTTAAATTGCGATTTTTCTCTTGCGCGACGAACATATGTTTGATATGATGGGCTCACAGGAAACGAAAGCAGCCTGCTCACGATAGAAATCAAAACACTTGGAGGTGCCCTATGCGACACAAAGACCCGGAACTGATGAAAAAGATCAGGACTTATATTGGCGAATTCTATATCGAACACGACCGTACGCCTTCTACGACGGAGATCGCAAAGTATTTCGGGATCGCGCGTAGCACTTCGCAGAACTATCTTGTGGCGATGAATGAGAGGGGGCTTCTCTCCTATCAGGGCGGCAGGCTGGTCGTAGACAAGATGGACAAGCTCCGGACAGACCGGCAGCAGGCGCCTCTGGTCGGCAGCGTTCCCTGCGGGGAGCTGACCTATGAGGAAGAAAATGTTGAGTGTGTAACGACTCTCCCGACGGCGATCTTTGGCGACGGTCCGTTTTATATCCTGCATGCCTCCGGTGATTCCATGGAGGATGAAGGGATTGAAGACGGGGATCTGGTCGTCATCCGTCAGGAACCGGATCCGAAAGAAGGCGATCTGGTCATTGCCCTTGATGAAGAGAACCGTAATACGCTGAAAAAATATGGCGGGAAGGACAGAAAAACGAGAAAGGTCATCCTGGAGTACTGCAACAAGGCCGTCTATGGAGATAAGAAGATCCTGGTGAAGCACCTGGTCTGCCAAGGCGTCGTCAGCCACATAATCAAGAAGAGATGAGGGGGAAATACAGCATGAAGACTTATGATGTCAGCTGCCCGTGCTGCGGGCATAGGAATAAAGATCTGTATCTTGAGGAGACCGAAGGCTGGATGGAATGCGAGAAATGCGGTGAGGTCACGCAGGTGTCGAAGCATTTTGAGAAGCGGGTGAAGATCCCGGTCTTCAGGATGGAGGATCTGGGAAAAGTAATGGCCGCAGGCCTCATCTGATCATCAGGGGGACAAGAAGGGGATGGAAAAGGTTTTTGTAAAAGTCCG
>JAXJVN010000056.1:0-1802 GCA_036308545.1 Eubacterium sp.
CTTTAAAAGTCCAGCGGTAATATGTCAAGACTTGATTGAGTAAAAAATCGCATATTTTTCGGCTCATTTCAGGAAAGCGCAAAACACCCACCTAAGCCCCGTCGATCTGCTTTTTTTCGAAATATTAAGACGATCTACAGCAGAGCCGGGCGTAGATCTTGCCGTGTGCCTGATCTAAGTTTCAGGCTTCCGGCGGGATATACAGACGATTGTCTTTCAGCAGTCGAAAGACTAACCGCACAAATTTACGGGCAGTTAATGCAAGTGCACGTTTGTGCTGGTGCTTATTCACCTCATTGTATTTGCGGTGATAGAAGCGGCTGTACTCTGTGTCGCATCGCACAAGAGACATGGCTGCTTCGCCCAGGTAGTATTTTAAAAAACGGTTGCCGGATTTAATGAGCCGTGTGTTTTCCGACTCAAAGTCTCCGGACTGATGCTGCTTCCAGACAAGGCCGGCGTATTTTGCCAGCTTGGCCTGGTTCGGAAAACGGTTGATATCACCGATCTCCGCGATAATGCCAGCGGAATAGACGGGTCCGATCCCTCTGATGGAGGTCAGAGTATTCGGGATCAGTTCCATCTGTGCAGCGATGGCTTTATCGAATTCTTTTATCTGAGATTCCATGGCTTTCATGGAGCTTATGGATATGGAAAGCACCTGATTCACCGAATCGTTCACTGTTTTGGGTAAACGATAAGAAGAACGGGCAGCTTTCTGGATGGCTTTGGCGACCTCTTCAGGATTGGAGAAATGATTCTTTCCCTTTTTCCTGAGGAATTCGGTCAGCTCATGTAAGTCCATATAAGCCAGGGTGTCTGCGGATTCGAACTCTTCGTAGACGGCCAGGGCAGTAGCGCTGAAGGTATTGGAAAATACCTTCTCCTGAGCTAAAGAAGAATACTTCTTGAACAGTACGTTTAAAAAGCGCTGTTTTTCCCTTGTCAGGTTCTGAACCGCCAGATAACGTGCTCGTGTGAGGTTCCGTAAGGCTTGGTAACGGTAGTCTTCCAGATAAACCTCTTTGTTGATTCTTCCGAAGCGCAGGCAGTCTGCAATGACGAAAGAGTCTACATAATCATTTTTTGGCAGGTCATTGTAAGATTCTTTGAACTTATTAACCTGCTTTGGATTGAGGACGTGGATCCTGCGGTGGTACGGCGCGAGAGAGCCGTTTTCTCTCAGGAAGTAGACAAGATTTTCACCATAAACGGAAGTGGCTTCCATGCCGATGATGACGTCTGTAAGAGAAAAAGAACTGATTGCCGCAAGGATCTCTTTCACGAGCTTCTGGGAGCCGTCTTTCGAATTGGCGACGGAGAAGTTCTTGACTTTGGAACCATCGGGCTTCATCAGGTAGACGACGTTGGATCTGCTGCTTACATCAATACCGACGTAAAGTGGGTTCATGCTGAATCACCTTCTTTCGTTCTATATTTATGGTCAATCGGTTTGGTAATACCCATGAAACCGGAGCATCAACACCCTCGCATATAAGAATTCAGCCTGAGATGGTCTGATGCGAACCCCACTGCGAAAGGGCAGGCCATGGATTCAGGCAAACAGCCAGCTGGTTTGAAGTTAACTTCCGGCTCAGGGGAACAGACTTCATATGAAGTGCCATTACTGGCCAACAGGGGGGAAAAGAACTTATACCTGATTGACACTAGGACAATTATATCATGGGTATTACCAAACCGATTGATCCAGTTGTCAAGGAACGATTAGGGACAGCCGGAGGGAAATCTTTCTTCCTCCGTCCTTATCTTATACATTTGAATGAGTACTCATTCAGTAGTAA
>JAXJVN010000057.1:0-2121 GCA_036308545.1 Eubacterium sp.
CATTATAAATGAATATGATGGCAGGCAACATATAAACACAAACAATATCTCCACCTTTTTATCTGGATGTGCAGTAAATACAGGATAATTCAAAAAGGTGGAGATATGTTTTTAGTTGTGATAATTTGATGTCTTTTGAGCATGAAAAATCCCTGCATTCTTCCAGATACAGGGACTTGATTATGAGTTTGATTTTGCATTATTAAACAGGTCATCTACTTCATCTGCCGTGAAACCGACATTTTTTAATGAATCAACACCTTTCTGGAGCTCTTCATCCAGATTTTGGCGGGTCATATCTCCGATAGCGACAGGTTTTTTGTGATTTGCAGATTGCACATTGCTCTCACTTGAGGCAAGGTGCTCTTCCATCAGATGGTAAATCCTGTCTATATCAGCAAAGAACAGCCGGATTCCTCGCTTATGGAGTTTCAGGTTATTGTGCAGGTTAGAGACAATCGTTTTGGCTGTGCCTTCGTGGAGGGTCAACGGCTGTCCCTGAGAAGTATGTATGTGATCGAAGAAATCTGCGGTTACAGGGAACGCATTTTGAATAAGAAAGGCAGCATCCCTACCACTGCAATTTCCCAGCACGATTTTCGTGCAGCGGCCATATTTCGCTACTTGCTTATCATGAATGCCCTGAAACTTGGCATAGCGGGAAGAAACCGGGATCATCCAGAAAATATCGCTGTTTTGGGAATCCTTAACAGCCAAAAAGTGGGGACGATAATGCCCGTTCTCATAATTGGACATAAGTGTGTCATCCGCAGCAAGTTGAAAAAAAGAATCACTGATGTGATAGAAGTAACCTTCGGAAATAAGCATAGACTGTCTCCTATGAAAAAGCCCCACCTCCGCAAAGGAGATGGGGTGAACATTTTCGTACCGAATAATTTGTTCCTCGCGCCATCGGTAAGCGAGAACATTTTCGCATCGAATAATTTATATTCCGCACCATCGATAAGCGGAAACATTTTCATTTAAAGAGACTTCTGTCTCTGCTTATATTATAGCCGTTATCCGGAAGAATGCAATGAATTTTCTATGAATTTTTAGGGAGAATCTTATGGAGATGATCTGTAACAAATGCGGTGCGGTGATCCCGAAACCGGATCTTAAGACCATCCGGGCCGGAGAGATCGAACACACCTACTTTTTATGCCCGGACTGCGGGGAAGCCTACCGGGTCAGCACGACGGATAAGCATCTGCGCAAGCGCATTGAGGATTATAACAGGATGTCTGCCCGTGTAAGGAATGGAACATGTACAAAAGAATTCCAGAAGCGGGTGCAGAAAGTAAAGGAAGACAATGTACGAAGGAGCCGGGAGCTTGCGAAAACGCATCCACTGGCTCCTTTATTGCAGGCGGAATAAGGAAGGAAAGGAGGCGCAGCATATATGGCAAATCGAATCAAGGGGCTCACGGTTGAGATTGACGGCAGTACGACCGGTCTTGATAAGGCGTTAAAGAATGTCAATTCTACCATCAGGAATACCCAGACCCAGCTGAAAGACGTGCAGCGCCTCTTAAAGCTCGATCCCTCTAATACTGAGCTGCTTTCTCAGAAGCAGCGGCTCCTTAAGGATGCGATCGGTGAGACCAAGGAGAAGCTCGAAACATTAAAGACCGCACAGGAGCAGGCAAAGAAGCAGCTCGAAGAGGGGACGCTCGGGCAGGACAAGTATGATGCCCTGCAGCGTGAGATCGAGGAGACCGAGCAGTCCTTAAAAAATCTGGAGTCGCAGGTATCGACTACCTATGCGGCGCTGGAAAAGATCGACCAGACCGGGAAGAAGTTCCAGCAGGTCGGGGATAAGGTGGCCGGTGTCGGAAAGACACTCACCACCCATGTGACAGCCCCGATTGTAGGGATTGGCGCTGCGGCGATTAAGACGACCGCTGACTTTGATGCACAGATGAGTAAGGTCTCTGCCATTTCCGGGGCCACTGGGAAGGACTTTGATGACCTTCGTGCCAAGGCCCGTGAGATGGGAGCCAAGACCAAGTTCTCGGCATCGGAAGCCAGGGAAGCCTTCGAGTACATGGCGATGGCCGGATGGAAGACCGGAGATATGCTGGATGGTATCGAGGGCATCATGAACCTGGCTGCCGCATC
>JAXJVN010000058.1:0-1556 GCA_036308545.1 Eubacterium sp.
ATAATCCAAGACAGAGGATCTCCTTTCGATTGGTTATGTGCACTCGCCAAAATGCATTCCAATCTTACAGGAAGATCCTGTAAGATTGGAAATGCATCTTGGCGGATGTAACAAACCCAATCGAAAGGAGATCCTCTGTCTTGGATTATATACGAACTGACGCCGATGGGCAATTAACTCTTACACAATCTACTGATTTTTTGATGATCCCTTCCTGCCTGTACGGCTTTGTGAATGAGTCAACTTCCACAGGTCGGTCTGCATCCGGCAGGACTGTGATCCGTTTTTCCGGTTCGCTTCAGGCTGATAATGAGGATCTTACCTGCCGCTGCTGCGGAACAAAGATGCATGTGAACAATCATCCCGGTATCACACTGCGCCATCTTCCGTTTGGCGGGTACCTGAGCGATGTCTCATTCACCAGAACGCAGTATATATGCCCCGAGTGCCGCAATACCCGGATGCAGTACGTTTCTTTTAAAGCGGCCGGGCACCGGATCACGGTGGAACTGTATCAGTATGTCTGCGATCTGCTGGCTTGCGGGACTTACACAAACAAGGAGATCGCAGAGCTTACCGGCCTCGGTAAGAACGTCGTAAAGTCGATTGATAAGGCTCGTCTTCAAGAGCTTTATACTACACCGGACGGAAAGCTGAGCAAGCCGACAAAGCATGCGAAATTCCTTGGCATTGATGAATTCAAGCTCCACAACGGACACCGGTATGCCACTCACATCATCGACATGGAGACCGGGCATATCCTCTGGATCGCCGGAGGCAAGAAGAAGCAGGTCGTGTACGACTTCATAGAGCATGTCGGTCTGGAGTGGATAGACCATGTCGAAGCCGTCGCCTGCGACATGAATTCCGATTTCCAGGAGGCGTTTGAGGAAAAGTGCCCCCATATCCAGCCAGTATTCGATTACTTCCATATCGTCAAGAACTTCAACGATAAGGTAGTAAGCGAAGTGCGTAAGGACGAACAGCGCCGCCTTTATGAGGAAGGCAACATCGAAGCTGCCAGGGCACTGAAGAAAACAAAGTATATTCTGACGTCCTCCCGGGAGACGCTTCAGAAGAAGGACGCCGATGCCGCGCAGGAGCGCGTGATCCACAAGGGGAGCAGTCTGTTTAAAACAGAGGATATCGTGCGCAGATCCGGATACGAAGAGCGCTATGATCAGCTGCTCAGGGAGAATCAGCTCCTCTTTACTCTTGACCTGATCAAAGAGAAATTGGCGCTGGCCTATTCGCGGACGGACGAGTGCCCCATGTCGGAGGATATCATCAGTATCATGGACATGTGCCATGCAACCGGCAATGCCCATCTGCTCTGGTTCGAGCGGCTGTTGAGCAATCATTTTGAAGGGATCATTGCTCACGCCACCTATGATATATCCGCGGCGAAAATCGAAGGCATCAACAACAAGATCAAGACTCTTCGCAGACAGGGATATGGATATCCGGATGATGAATACTTCTTCCTGAAGCTATTTGACATGAGCCGAAGAGACTATGTCCGGAATCCTAAATCCCACAAGTTTTGTGATTGAGCC
>JAXJVN010000059.1:0-102854 GCA_036308545.1 Eubacterium sp.
AGGGCGCAGTGCCTGCTTGCAGGTGCTGCACCCTTATGTACCGTTGCGAAGGCGAAAAAGCGGGAGCGCCCCCATTAGGGCAATGCTCTAAATCCTGCTCATTATCACTTCGATAAACTCACATTTACGGGAACACCGGCGCCATCCTGATTCCTTCGGTTTCGTCGCATCCGAAGAGGATGTTCATATTCTGCACGGCCTGTCCCGCAGCCCCTTTGACCAGGTTGTCGAGAGCGCCCATCATGATGATGCGGCTGGTTCTCTTATCAATTTTCCATCCGATGTCTACGAAGTTGGAGGCTTCTACCCATTTGGTTTCCGGACATGCCCCATCGCCCAGCAGGCGGATGAAGAATTCATCCTTATAATATTTCTCGTAAGCGGCACGGATTTCGTCCGCTGTGATGTCACTTCTTGTCAGGCTGGCGTACTCGGTTGCCAGAATGCCGCGGTTCATGGGAACAAGGTGCGGCGTAAAACTGATCACAACATCCTTTCCTGCCGCATAGCCCAGCTGTTCTTCTATTTCCGGTGTATGCCTGTGGGTTGCGACGCCGTAAGCTTTTATGCTTTCATTTACTTCGCAGTAAAGATTGGGAAGTTTTGCTCCTCTTCCTGCGCCGCTCGTTCCGCTCTTGGCGTCCACGATCAGAGTATTGGGATCGATCAGTCCTTCTTTGACCAGCGGATAGGCGGTCAGGATAGAACAGGTCGTAAAGCAGCCGGGGTTAGCTACGATTCTGGCACCCTTAATCTTTTCACGGTTGATCTCGCAGAGACCGTAAACAGCTTCGTCCAGGTACTGGGGAGCCTTATGCTCTATTTTGTACCAGTGTTCGTATGTTTTTACATCTTTTAAGCGAAAATCGGCGGAAAGATCGATGATCCTGCACTTGCTCAGAATTTCGTCATCAATGACAGATGCACAGAAACCCTGGGGAGTTGCGGTAAAAATGACATCGGCTTCGTCAGCAAGCTTGCTGAGATTATCATCACTGCAGACGTTATCGACCAGCTTAAACATATTGCCATAAACACTTGCGTATTTCTGATCTACATAGCTTCTGGAACCGTACCATACGATTTCTGCATCTTTATGTCCAAGGAGCAGACGGACAATTTCCGCGCCTGCATATCCGGTAGAACCGATAATTCCGGCTTTAATCATTTTTTCCTCCTCTGTGCTTTCTGACGAATACAACTGCAGGAATTTCTTTCTCATGCAGCACAGTCTGACAGATCAGTTTCCAAATTAATAACAGAGATTGGTCTTATTAAAAGGAAAGGAACGATCTGAACGTCCTGTTTTTCTGATTTCTGAAGCTTTCATGCGCTTCTTTCCTAGTCTACCCTTGTAAAAAACTTCTGTAAAGATAGAAAGTGGTTTTTAATGAATAACTATGCATATTTATACTCTTTATTCATCTTATATGCAAGTATTTTCTTTTTTTATTCATTTTATCTTGCAATTCCCTATCGCCTGCGTTATAGTTTCATTTGTGTAAAAAACATGTCACAAAAGTCTTTCTTTCAATGGAGGATCTGATCATGAGTGAAAAAGTTGTACTTGCCTATTCCGGCGGTCTGGATACCACTGCTATTATTCCGTGGCTGAAGGAGAATTTCGGCTACGATGTCATCTGCTGCTGCGTGAACGTTGGCCAGAAGGAAGAGCTGACAGACGATAATCTGCAGGAAAGGGCAAAAATGTCCGGTGCCAGCAAGCTTTATATTCTGGACGTTGTGGATGAGTTCTGCGACGACTATATCATGCCCTGCGTGAAAGCCGGAGCGGTTTATGAGCACAGCTATCTTTTAGGCACTTCCATGGCCCGCCCGCTGATTGCCAAAAAGCTGGTGGAGATCGCCCGTAAGGAAGGCGCGACCGCAATCTGCCACGGTGCTACCGGCAAAGGAAATGACCAGCTCCGCTTTGAGCTCGGCATCATGGCCCTGGCGCCTGATATCCGCATCATTGCTCCCTGGCGTATGCCGGAGGTCTGGAAGATGAATTCCCGCGAGGAAGAAGTCCAGTACTGCAAAGACCATAACATCGACCTGCCTTTCTCCATGGGCAAGGGATACAGCCGCGACCGCAACCTCTGGCACATCAGCCATGAAGGTCTGGAACTGGAGGATCCTTCCCAGGCTCCCAATTATGATAAGCTTCTGGTTCTTTCCGTAACACCTGAAAAAGCGCCGGACAAAGAAGAGGAAGTCACCATTGATTTCGAAGAGGGCGTCCCGAAAAAGCTGAACGGCAAATCCATGAAGGTTTCCGAGATTATCGACGAGCTTAATACCATAGGCGGACGCAACGGTATCGGAATCATTGATATTGTTGAAAACCGTGTCGTAGGCATGAAGTCCCGCGGCGTCTATGAGACTCCCGGCGGAACAATCCTGATGGCAGCCCATGACCAGCTCGAGGAACTGACCATTGACCGTGAGACCATGGAAGCCAAGAAAAAACTGGCAAGCCAGCTTGCCCAGGTCGTATACGAAGGCAAGTGGTTCACGCCTCTGCGCGAAGCCATTCAGGCATTCGTAGAGAGTACCCAGAAGACGGTTACCGGCCAGGTAAAGATGAAACTATACAAGGGCAACATCATCAAGGACGGCACCACTTCTCCTTACAGCCTCTACAGCCAGTCCCTGGCATCCTTCACTACCGGCGACCTCTATGATCACACCGATGCAACCGGATTCATCCATCTGTTCGGACTGCCGCTTAAGGTCCGCGCTATGAGAAGCAAGGAACTCGAGAACAAAAAATAATCCGTACACGACTACGTATATTTGTTAAGTTGCGCTCCTCCCACGACTGAAGTCACGGGAATCCGCGCGACGAAGTCTTGAATCTATCAGAAAAAAAGAACGTATTTACAAATACTATGCGGAAGCAGAGCTTTGTAAATATGTTCTTTTTTTATCAAAAGTACCGGTCACCTTATCGGATAGCAGATGACAGGACAGAAGCAATCCTGAAATTAAAAACGCACCGGGTAAAATTCCCGGCGCGCGTTTTTCATTTTTTTTGCAGTTAAATGAATTGACCAGCCAAAGTGACTGTCACTTTGGCTGGTTTTCTTATCAATGTCCGACGCTGTAGTTCGGCGCCTCTTTTGTGATGTTGATGTCATGCGGATGAGACTCTTTGAGTCCTGCAGAACTGATCTTGACGAACTTGCCGGTTGCCTGCAGGGTCTTGATGTCCTTGGCTCCGCAGTAGCCCATACCGGAACGGATGCCGCCGACCAGCTGGAAGACTTCGTCTTCTACCAGGCCCTTGTAAGCAACTCGTCCTTCGACGCCTTCCGGTACCAGTTTCTTGGCGCCGGACTGGAAGTAACGGTCTTTGCTTCCGTTTTCCATAGCAGCAATGGATCCCATGCCGCGGTATACCTTGAATTTTCTTCCCTGATAAAGCTCGACTTCACCGGGAGCTTCGTCACATCCTGCAAACAGGCTTCCCATCATGCAGATATCTGCGCCTGCTGCAAGGGCTTTTACGATATCGCCGGAGAACTGGATACCGCCGTCAGCAATGATCGGCACTCCGGTATCCTTGATTGCGTCATAAACGCTCATGACTGCAGTTACCTGCGGTACACCGATACCTGCTACGACACGGGTCGTGCAGATAGATCCGGGTCCGATACCGACCTTGACACAGTCAGCGCCGGCTTCAACCAGAGCTTTTGCAGCTTCGCCTGTCGCGATATTTCCTGCAATAACGTCAAGATCCGGGAAAGCTGCCTTGATCTCTCTTAATGCCCGGATAACGTTAGCGGAATGTCCATGAGCAGAATCCAGAACAACGCAGTCTACATGAGCCTTGACAAGCGCTTCCGTACGGTCCAGAACGTCTGCAGTAATGCCGATTCCTGCTCCGCATACCAGACGTCCATAGGAATCCTTTGCGGAATTCGGATATTTAATCTGCTTCTCAATATCCTTGATGGTAATGAGTCCCTTCAGGTTGCCGTCCGCATCGACGATCGGAAGTTTTTCCTTCCTGGACTCCTTGAGGATCTTCTTTGCCTCTTCCAGGGTAACGCCCTCTCTGGCTGTAACCAGCTTCTCACGGGTCATGCACTCTTTGATCGGGCGGTCCATGTTCGTCTCGAAGAGGAGGTCACGGTTGGTAATGATGCCGACCAGCTTTCTGCCCTCTGTGATCGGAACGCCGGAGATGCGGTACTTGGCCATCAGGTCATTGGCATCCTTCAGGGTATGGTCGGGGGACAGAAAAAACGGATCGGTGATAACTCCGTTTTCAGATCTCTTGACCTTATCCACTTCATCAGCCTGAGCTTCAATAGACATGTTCTTGTGAATGATGCCGATTCCGCCCTGTCTGGCCATGGCTATCGCCATACGGTGTTCCGTAACGGTATCCATGCCCGCGCTCATAAGCGGAATGTTAAGTCTGATCTTCTTCGTCAGATATGTACTGATGTCGATCATATTCGGGGTAACTTCAGAGTACTGCGGAATGAGGAGCACGTCGTCAAATGTAATACCATCACCGATAATCTGTCCCATTTGTCCTATCCTTTCCTTTTAAATAGATGAGTTTGTCTGCCGGGAAAAAAGTTTTCCCCATGCAGGACTTCCAGGAGCTTTATAAGCAATCCATCTCCCGAAAAAAAGTTTCCCTGCGATACGGGGACTTCTCTCCTTATAAAAAGAATTTTCACTACTCTAACAAAACAGGGACGGAAAGTCAATGGTCTTGCTGAAGCCTTCTTCCGGATTTTCTGCGGATTTTTTTTGAGCTTTTTATAAGTATGAATGTTGTTTTTTGATTGTTTTGATTGTTTTATGTGGTTTTTATGGGTGAATTTCTGTTGGTTTTTATGTCTTTTCAACGGATGCTGTAGATGTTATACTGACTATGTCAGTAGAAAGCAGTGAAAAGAGTCAAAATCAAAACTGGTTCTGATGCTGACTGGTTTTGAAGGAAAAAAAATTAACAGGGTAGACGTTTTTTCAAACAGAATGGAGGATTTCATGAACAGTATCCTGGGCGTCAAGGTAATGGAAGATTACATGCGTATGTGTGAGAACGGTGTCCGTCAGGGATGGCACGAACGCAACGGCGGCAACCTGACCTACCGCATGAAGGAGGACGAGGTCGCTGAGTGCCGTCCTTATTTCAAGAAAGTGCCCGGAGAATGGGTAAAGATGGGCGTTCAGGCAGATAATCTTAAGAACGAGTTCTTCATTTCCACCGGAAGCGGAAAATTCCTGTCCAACGTTAACCTGGAGCCCCAGAACAGCATGTGTATCGTTGAGATTAATGATGCCGGCGACAGCTATCGTATTGTGTGGGGTCTGGAAGCAGGCGGCCGTCCTACCAGTGAATTCCCGACCCATTTCATGAACCACTCCGTCAGAAAGAGAGTTACGGATGGCGCTAACCGTGTCATCTATCATGCTCACACTCCTTACGTAATTGCTCTTACCTATGTCCTGCCGCTTAAGTCTGAAGTTTTCACCAGAATGCTCTGGAAGAGCGCAACCGAGTGCTGCGTTGTATTCCCGGGCGGCGTTGCCGTCGTTCCGTGGATGGTTCCGGGCGGTCCGGAAATCGCAAAGGCAACCTGCAAGGAGATGGAGCACTTTGACGCTGCCATCTGGGCATTCCACGGCCTCTTCGTATCCGGTCCGGACTTCGATACCGCGTTCGGTCTTATGCACACGATTGAAAAAGCTGCGGAAATTGCTTCCATCGCACTGGCAGCCTGCAACGGCGGTCCGCTCCGTCAGGCGATCACTGACGACCAGCTGCGCCAGATTGGCAAAGCCTTCGGCGTAACGCTCAACGAAGACGTCCTCAACTATAAATCCGAAGCACCGGGACTTTCCTGGTAATGAGCCGTCAGTCTCCTGGCTGTTTATCTAAAAAAAACGAGGGCCCAGAAGTGCCAGGCACTTTTGGGTCCTCTCTTTATATCATAACCAGAAAGGCCAGACACTTTTGACCCTTCTCTTTATACCTTGGGTCAGAAATGCCTGGCGCATATTAGCTTGTATCGTATATCAGAAGTGTCTGAAACTCAGTTCAGGAACACCTTGGACGGCGCCCGCATTCTCATGTCCTTAAGGATTCTGTCGTCCGGCTGGAAGAGGATCATCTGGCGCTGGCCATTGTCAGATGTGACAAAGGCATAGACCGGACTGCCGTCATCCGGGTCGCCGGAGGTATAATCGATTGTCTTGATCTGGCTGTTTTTCTTATAATCAGAGAGACGGTCAGAATTCAGAGGCGCCATAATCTCAAAGTTCTTTACGGAATATTCTCCGCCTTTTTTCCTCTTTTCCTTATTAAAAATCTTATCAATATCCAGCTCGCCGCTTACGTAGGAATATTCGTATTCGACGTTCAGTCTGGGAAGCAGAAAATAATCGACCGCCGCCATTCCCAGTCCCAGCAGCAGAAATAAGGGCGTGATCAGAATGCCTGCCAGGAAAAGCAGAACAGTGAACCCGATCGCCAGAGTCTTCAGAAAGGTATCCTTTCCCGTCTTCTGCTTCTTGATCAACAGCTCTGTAAATAAATCATCCATAATAAAAAACCTCACCCATGCAAAATCCGTATTGATTATATGAAAGAAATCATATCACTTTTTCCGATTTATTGCCAGACGCGGAGTGCCGCCTGTCCCTTTTGACGACATGACGAAAGATTCTCAAGATTCTTGGTCAAAATGACATGGAACCGTTTTTTCAATTTCGTTATACTGACAACAGTTGAAAAAAGTTTTTTCCCAGGAGGTAAAACAACATGTCCAGTTTAAATCTTGAGCACATCGGCAAAAAATATCCCAACGGCTTTGAAGCTGTTAAGGATTTCAACCTTGATATCGAAGACAAGGAGTTCATCATCTTTGTAGGACCTTCCGGATGCGGAAAATCCACGACCCTTCGTATGATCGCAGGACTTGAGGAGATTTCTTCCGGTACCCTTAAGATTGACGGCAAGGTTATGAACGACGTCGATCCCAAGGACCGTGATATCGCCATGGTTTTCCAGAACTACGCTCTGTATCCGCACATGACCGTTTATGACAATATGGCATTCGGTCTGAAGCTGAGAAAGACCCCCAAGGACGAGATTGACAAGAAGGTTCATGAAGCTGCTAAGATCCTGGATCTGGAGCACCTGCTGGATCGTAAGCCCAAGGCTCTGTCCGGCGGCCAGAGACAGCGTGTTGCTATGGGACGTGCAATCGTACGTAATCCCCGTGTCTTCCTGATGGATGAGCCGCTGTCCAACCTGGATGCTAAGCTCCGTGTTCAGATGAGAACTGAAATTGCCAAGCTTCATGACAGACTGGGCGCAACCATCATCTACGTAACACATGACCAGACCGAGGCTATGACCCTTGGTACCAGGATCGTCGTTATGAAGGAAGGCGTCGTACAGCAGGTTGATACCCCGCAGGCACTCTATTCTACTCCCTGCAACGTATTCGTAGCAGGATTCATCGGATCTCCGCAGATGAACTTCATGGATGCTGAGATTGCAGAAGAAGGCGGAAAGGTTGTTGCCAATATCGGCGGCGACAAGTTCGCGCTTCCGGAAGCAAAGGGCAAAGTCCTTAAAGAGCAGGGCTATGTAGGCAAGACCGTTATCGCAGGTATCCGTCCCGAGAACATCTCCGACGACGCTGAGTTCATCGCTAACAACAACGCTGATACCTTCGAAGCAAAGATCAACGTTTACGAGCTGCTTGGCGCAGAAGTATTCCTGTATTTCGATTATGCAGGCACTCCGATGACCGCCCGCGTAAATCCGCGTACCGAAGCAAGGACCGGATCTGTTGTTAAGTTCGCATTCGACATCGATAAGATGCACTTCTTCGACAAAGAGACCGAGGTGGCAATCGTTCACTGATTGCTTTGCTGACAGCCTTTTTTACCGGCAATATCTGAAACCTGAAAGGGACCGCGCCATTCCAAAATGGTGCGGTCCCTTTTTTCATTAATCCAGGATTCCGGAGTCTTTTACTGCTTTGACGGCTTCGCGTATCTTTTCGGGCGGAAGCACAAGCGCGAAGCGGACATATCCCTCGCCCAGAGGGCCGAAGCTGATGCCGGGCGTGCAGATGACGCCGGCTTTTTCTATGAGGTCCATGCAGAAGTCCATGGAGGATTTATATTTGGGCGGAATCGGCGACCAGACGAACATGCTGCCGTGGCTGTCCTGGGCATCCCATCCGATGGAACGCAAGCCTCCGCAAAGGGCGTCGCGCCGTTCCTGATATTTGCCGCACTGCTCTTTTACGGAATCCAAGGGTCCCGTCAGGGCAGCGATCGCGGCTTCCTGAACGGGCAGGAACATGCCGAAGTCTACCTGGGTATGCAGCTTGCGGAAAGCCTGTACCACATCGCTTCTTCCTACCAGGAAGCTGACTCTGGCTCCGGTCATGTTGAAGCTCTTGGACAGTGAGAAAAACTCCACGCCAATGTCTTTGGCACCTTCAAACCCCAGGAAACTCCCGCCGACCTTTCCATCGAAGATGATGTCACTGTAAGCATTATCGTGAAGGACCAGGATGTCATATTTTTTCGCGAAGGCGATAATCTCATTATAAACCTCGGGAGTACCGACCGACCCCATGGGATTAGATGGCAGGGAGACGACCATGGCTTTTGCCCGTCTCGCCACATCCTCTGGAATGTCCGAAACCCTGGGCAGAAACCCGTTCTCTGCAGTCATAGGATAATACCAGGGTTCTGCGCCTGCCATTTTTGCCCCGGTAATAAAGACCGGATAACAGGGTGTAGGAAGAAGAACTGTGTCACCCTTATTGAGAAGAACCATGCCGATGTGGCCCATGCCATCCTGGGTTCCGTTGCAACTCTGAATTTCGTCCGGCTTAAGGTCAACACCGAAGCGCTTCTTATAGTAAGAGATGACAGCATTTACCACGCGGTCTGAATCACGAAGAGAATATTTCCAGTTCTCCGGCTTTTCCGCCGCATCTGCCAATGCTTTCCGGATATGCTCCGGCGTCTTGAAATCCGGCGTACCGACGCTCAGGTTAAAAATTGTCCTTCCTTCCCGCTCCAGTTGAATTTTTTTCTCATTCAAAGCGGCAAAAATCTCATCTCCGAATCGGTTTAATGTATCACTGAATTCCATGGTATCCTCCAAAATCATTGTTCTTGTATTTCTGCCTGTGCATCAAGGGACCCTTGAAAAATCACCGGGGCTCCCTGTCGGCGTATTTTGCCAGGAATTCCTTTATCGGCAGGGGTTTGGAGAAGAGATAGCCCTGGAAGTAGTCACACCCATAAGCCCGCATCCTGTCTGCCATCTCTTCGGTCTCGATTCCTTCTGCCGTCACAGAGAAACCCATATCGTGAAAGGCATGGATGAGGTCGCCCAGCAGATTCCCCTTCTTGGCAAGTCCGGTACGCACGAATCCCATATCCAGTTTAATATTGGAGAAAGGATAATCCATGACACGGTTAAGATTGGAGTAGCCGCTGCCGAAGTCGTCCAGAGCAATGCGGAAGTTCTGACGGATGAAGGCGTCCATTCTCTGATGCAGGGAATCTTCTGTAACGTACGCTGCTTCCGTAATCTCCAAATGGATCAGCTCCGGGTCGATTCCGGACTTTCTGACCATTTCGCCATATTCCTCTGACAGTTTTGTATTAACAAACTGCGCCGGCGATACATTTACATTCACCCACCGGAGACCGGGAATCTTGTTGTCCTTCAGAAAGCCGCAGGTTTTTTGCAGCATCTGTCTTCCCAAATCCGTAATGACGCCTGTATCCTCCGCGATGGGGATAAATTCTCCGGGTGAGATAAGCCCCATTTCCGGATCGATCAGGCGGGCAAGTGCTTCAGCTCCGACCAGAGACCCATCCGATGCATGGACAAGAGGCTGCAGGTAGACCTGAATCGCATTGTTCTGAATGCAGCGGTCCAGAATATGATGCACGGTTTCGTGCCTTTTTGCGCGTTCCAGAGAACGGTCGTCTATGACCGTAACCTCGTCCTTCTCCGCTTTCTGCATCCCTCCCCGCATGAGGACCAGAAATTTGTCTTCATCTCTGGGCATCTTGTCCGTATTCACCACGACATAGCCCGTGTCGTAGAAAACTTCTGTCTGCTCGCAGATCCAGGCCTGATTCAGGCGTTTCTTCAATTCTGCAAGGGTCTGATCCGGATCCGTATCCTGCTTCATAAACAGAATGAAATTTCCTTCTCTTATATAGAAGACGCTGATCCCTGCGACTGAATTAAGGAAGGAGCCGATCTGTACCAGAGACTGACTGACCGCTTCCGAATAAAAAATCTCACGCAGGGTCAGATAATTTTTCAAAGTAACTCCCATGACCCGGTATTCCGCCGGATCGTAGCTGTCCAGCATGACCGCCAGACCTTCCAGATTGAAGGTATTGGTGCGGCTGCTGATATAAAGGCTGGGATTCATGAAAAAAAGATAAAGGGCGAGCAGGATCAATGCCATCAGCATATCTGAGATAAGCATATATGGAAGGAAGCGATCCAGCAGCGCTGCCGCCAGTGCGATTCCAAGCGTCAGGATCAGGCATCGTCTCTGTTCTGCTTTTACCCGGTCCCGGCAGCGCAGGAGCAGGAAGATCATGAGCCCGCAAAGGATCATCTGTATGTAAGCAAAGAGATGATAAGAACCGGTCAGATGATATCCCTCTGCATCAAAAAAGTGAAATTCTCCTGTAGCAGAAGCAACCGCAATCATGATCTCTGCCTGAATAAAAATCGCGGCGCACAGATAGCGGACTGTTTTTGTCCGAAAGAGCTTCAAAGCGATCAGATAATAGAAGAAAAGGCTCATTGACCGGGCAAAGAGCATCATATAAAAGAACATGTTCAGAAGCTCAAGGAACAGACGCCCTGCTCCCGACCATACGCTGCCGTACCGGCTGTCAAGCCAGCCGCTCAGGATATTCGCAATTCCGGTTACAATACAGATTGTAATCATCTGCAGGTAAAAACCATTCAGCCTGGTGGGCAGATGTTTGGTACTGTAGTACGCGCCAAGTATAATTCCAATCAGCAGAAGCGCCGGAAGTTCAAAGCTGAAATCCCACATTTGATACACCCCGTTGTGAACAATAATGTCTGCCTGTTTATTCTAACGCAAAAGGCGTCAATGTGACAATATCATAGACGATGCGCGTGCGGCACACAGGCATTTTCCTGGGGATACTGCTGTGAACCGCCTCGCTTTTCCTCTTCATTCCTCAGAGAAGTCAGTATCGACAACCATATTCGTCTGATAGTCCGGGTATGCTTCCCGGACTTTTTTCAGCACTTCCGCGCAGACGGCTTTCCGGTCCGGCGCGTCGAAGCTTACGACGATATCAAACCGCATGTTTTTTTCTTCCTTATCGATGTAAAAACCGTGAGCCTGCAGGACGTACTGAGTAGATCTGGCCAGCGACAGAACCTGTTCTCTGACCTTAATTGCTTCGGAATCCTTTGTGTTCAGGGAATAAACGCTGACAGCCGTCAGGATAACGCCGCATTCCATGTATACTTTCATAGAGATGTCCCGGATCAGAAGGTCCAGCTTATCCGCCGTGAGCGTATCCGGAACTTCAATATGAAGTGAACCATTATAGATATCCGGACCGTAATTGTTAAGTACCAGGTCATAGACGCCGGAAACTTCCGGGAAGCTCAGCACGGCAGCCTTGATTTTTTTTCCAAGTTCCTTGTCTCCGCCCTCTCCCAGGATCTGAGACAGGGTGTCCCGCAGCATTTCAATGCCCGATTTGATGATGACCAGGGAAATGACCGCGCCAAGCCAGGCCTCGAGCGATATACCGGAAGCCATGTAAATCAGGGCAGCAGCCAGAGTTGACGCTGAGATGACAGAATCCAGGGTGGCATCCTTGCCGGAATTAATCAGAGAATCGGAATTCAGCTTTTCCCCTCTGGCCTTGACGTAGCGTCCCAAAAAGATTTTCACAGCTACCGCAGCTGCAACGATGATAAGCGTAACCGCACTGTAATCCGGCTTCTCCGGCTGCAGGATTTTCTTGACAGATTCCGTAAACGACGTGATGCCTGCATACAGCACGATGACGGAAATGATCATGGCGCTCAGGTACTCAATCCTGCCGTATCCGAAGGGGTGCTTCTTGTCCGCGTCCTTGCCGGCAAGCTTCGTCCCTACAATCGTGATGATGCTGCTCGCCGCATCCGACAGGTTATTTACCGCATCCAGCATGATGGCAATGGATCCGCTGAAAAAACCGGCTGCGGCTTTGAAAGCTGCCAGCGCTGCATTTGCAGCAACACCGGTTATACTCGTCCTGATAATCTCCTTCTCCCGGTTCTTCTGGACCTCCAGAGTGTCCTGAGATACCTGGCCCCTGCTCATCTCTTCCAGGTTTTGAATTTTTTCACGCGGTGACGCCATAGTCTGATATCCTTTCTTCCAAATCATGCTCTGTTCCCGGGCAGGTTTTTCCGCAATCTTTTCTTACAATTTATTTTTTATTATAGCATAACTGTTTTATTTTATTTCTTTAAGTTTTTCAAGGCGCAGATGATAAAAATACCCTTTTTCAAGGCGCAGATGACAGCATACCGCCGGAATCCGGCTCCTCTGATTCTCAGGGACAGCCGCCGGCTATGCCGAACGACAGCAGCTCTTCCGAAACCGGCTCTTCTGATTCTCAGGGACAGCCGCCGGCTAAACCGGACGACAGCAGTTCTTCCGAAACCGGCTCCTCTGATTCTCAGGGACAGCCGCCGGCTAAACCGGACGACAGCAGCTCTTCCGAAACCGGCTCTTCTGATTCTCAGGGACAGCCACCGGCTATGCCGGACGGAAACGGGCAGGGTGGTCAGGGAGCTCCCGGCAGCATGGAAGTATCCCTGGCTACCCTGACAGAAGGCACCCAGGTTGAGATCACCCTTGACAGTGACGGCAATGCCGCTTCTGTAACTATTCTTTCCGGAAATCAGGGCGGTCCCGGCGGAAACGGACAGGGCGGTCAGGGAGCTCCCGGCGGACAGTCCCAGGCTGACGTGACTTACTCCAGTGAAAATGAAATTTCTTCGGATACGACGCTCAGTAACCAGACCATCGAGTCAACAGGAACAGATGAAGAAGCCATCCTGGTAGATAACGGGGCAACCGCTGCCCTCTCCGGCCTCACGATCAGCCGGACATCCAGTGACAGTACCGGCGGAGACAATTCCAGCTTCTACGGAGTCGGAGCATCCGTCCTGACAACTGACGGCACTACCTACCTCTCTGACAGCACGATTTCATCTGACGCAAAGGGTGCCGCCGGTGTCTTCTCCTATGGAGAAAACTCTACTGTTTATGTATCAGACACTTCCATCGATACCACGCAGGATACATCCGGTGGTATCCACGCAGCGGGCGGCGGCACTCTGTATGCCTATGACACCACAGCCACGACTGCAGGCGAGTCTTCTGCAGCGATTCGCAGCGACCGCGGCGGCGGCACCATGGTAGTAGACGGAGGAAGCTATACCTCGAATGGTACCGGTTCTCCTGCCATTTACTCCACCGCTGATATCACCGTTCATGACGCAGACCTGACGTCAAACAGCTCTGAAGCGACCTGCATCGAGGGTCTCAACACGATCAGACTCTTCGACTGTGACCTGACCGGCAACATGCCGGACAACGAACAGAACGACTGCACCTGGAACGTCATCCTCTATCAGAGTATGTCCGGCGATTCCGAGGTAGGCAACAGTACCTTCGAAATGCAGGACGGTACCCTTACTGCCAAAAACGGCGGCATGTTCTATACGACCAATACGGAATCCACCTTCATCCTGGACGACGTTGACATTACCTACGCAGATGAGAATGATTTCTTCCTGAAATGCACCGGCAACTCCAATGCCAGAGGCTGGGGCAGCACAGGCTCCAACGGCGCCGACTGCAGCTTTACAGCCATCGATCAGGATATGGAAGGCGACATTATCTGGGATTCCATCAGCACACTGGACTTCTATATGACCGGAAGCAGCACCCTCAAGGGAGCGGTTATTGATGACGAGTCTAACGCGGGAGACGGCGGAAATGGAAGCTGCAGCTTATATATCGGAAGCGATTCTACCTGGACCGTAACCGGTGACAGCACGCTTACGAATCTCTATAATGCAGGAACTATAACAGACGCTGACGGCAATACCGTTACCATAAAAGGAACGGACGGCACAGTCTATGTACAGGGTACAAGTGATTACACGATCACCGTCAGCAGCTACTCCACAGACGCAGACCTCTCCGGAGCTTCCTCTATTGAATCCTGGAGTGACTATGAAGTTGCCGAGCCCGCTGAGCTTTCCTAAAGGAAAAATTTGAACATGAAAAAAGCCAGGGATTTCGCTCCCTGGCTTTTTTTCATGTTCTAGAGATCCGAATAATGAAATAGCTCACATTTTAATCAGTTCGTATTCTCTTGTTCCCAGACCGATCTTCTCTGCGTGTTCCAGCGTTTCTTTCCAGGCAACGTTGGGGTTGCTATCCTTGAAGTGATCATGATAGTGATGCCAGCCCGGTTTAGCCAGGTTGTCACCCAGCTGGGAATTGCGAATGGGCGTCTGCTGCTGGCAGAGGTCAACGCATGCCTGGTCGAGAGCAACCGGATCAAAGGAAGCCAGCATACCGACATCCGGAAGGATCGGTGCGTCGTTTTCGCCATGACAGTCGCAGTTAGGCGAAATATCCTGAATCAGGCTGATATGAAAACAGGGTCTTCCATCGCAGACAGCCTGGCTGTACTCCGCAATCTTGCAGCCCAGAATTTCAACTGCGTTTTCGTTATTATTTTCGATGGCATCAAAGGCACAGGCGCCGATGCATCTGCCGCATCCCTTGCACTTATCCTGATTGATATGCGCAAAGCCTTTCTCGTAATCGATAGCATCAGACCCGCATTCTTTTGCGCAGCGATGACATTTGCGGCAGTCTTCTTCAATAACGTGCGGTTTGCCGTCGTTATGCTGCTGCATCTTTCCGGCACGGCTGCCGCAGCCCATGCCAATATTCTTGAGTGCGCCGCCAAATCCGGTTGCTTCATGTCCCTTGAAATGAGTCAGCGAGATAAAAACATCCGCATCCATGACAGCAGTTCCGATCAGGGCGGAATGCAGATACTCACCATTGCGGATGGGCACTTCTACCTCATCCGTACCTCGCAGGCCGTCGCCGATAATGACGTGGCAGCCGGTCGTAATGGTATTAAAGCCGTTAATCTCCGCGCAGTCCAGGTGATCCAGCGCGTTTTTCCTGCTGCCCGGATATAGGGTATTGCAGTCTGTCAGGAAGGGTTTGCCGCCCAGTTCTTTAACCACGTCCGCCACGGCTTTTGCATAATTCGGACGCAGGAAAGCCAGATTGCCCAGTTCGCCGAAATGCATCTTGATGGCAACGAACTTACCCTCCATATCAATCTCGCCAATGCCTGCCTTCCGGATCAGCTTCTGCAGCTTGACGGTCAGGGGCTGGCCGACTTTGGTACGAAAATCTGTAAAATAAACCTTAGCCCTATCACTCATACAATCTGACTTCCTCCATTTATGCCTTCTTTTAAAAAGTACCGGTTAACACTTTTTCAGATAATCTTATCCTACTATTTCTGAACAGTTTTTTCAATTTTGTCAATTCATGCAATCCATGGGGACGGTTCTTCCGGTCCCTTATCTCTGCGTATCAGGAGTATGACACAGAGGATCAGGATGATTGGAAAAATAATTCCCGAAAGCACACCGATTTTCAGGTCTTCGCCGGCATTCTGCGAGATCATGCCTACCAGCGCCGGTCCTGCTGTTCCGCCCAGATCGCCTGCGAGGGCAAGCAGGGCAAACATGGCTGTGCCTCCCGTCGGTATTGTCTGTGATGAGATGCTGATAGAACCCGGCCACATGATGCCGACAGAGAAACCGCAGAGCGCGCAGCCGATCAGTCCGAAGATTGGGATGGACGACAGCCCGGCAAGCAGGTAACAGATAAGGCACAGGATTCCGGAAGCAATCATAAATTTCTTCAGGTCCATTTTATCTCCGTATTTTCCATAAAGCGCCCGGCTGCTGCCCATGAGCACAGCAAAGGCACAGGGTCCGGCTATATCTCCCACTGTCTTGCTTACATGCAGGGCGGATTCAGCAAAAGCAGATGCCCACTGGGCCATGGCGATTTCTGAAGCACCGGCGCAGATCATGAGAATGCAGAGGATCCAGAAGACGCGTTCCTTAGCAAGACCGGATATGGTCATACTCTCACCATCTTCTACCAGTTTTTCAATCGGGCAGCTGATGAAATTAAGGGTATTCCAGAGTGGGACAAGTGCCCAGATAATTGCTAGGACTTTCCAGCGCGAAAGTCCGAAGATGGAAAAGAACAGGGTCGAACCCGCTATGACGCCAACAGATCCCCAGCAATAGAAAGAATGCAGCAGGCTCATCACGCTTTCTTTATTGTCAAATGGGCATGCCTCCACGATCGGGCTTACCAGCACTTCGATAAGGCCGCTTCCCATAGCGTAGACAACACTGCAGATCAGGATGCCCGCAAAGGGATCCGGCATAAGGTCAGGAAGAAAGGCCAGACCTGCCAGACCTGCCGCAGATAAAATTTCGGACGTGACGACACAGGTACGGTATCCAATCCGGTCAACAAACTTGGCGCAAAAAAAATCAATGATCAGCTGAGTAAAATAGAAAACCATAGAGATCATTCCTATTTTTCCAAGGGAAATCCCATACTGGCTATGAAACGTCGTAAAAAGCAGCGGCGCGAAATTCGAGGAAATCGCCTGGGTGATAAAGCCGAAGTAGCAGGCAATCAGCGTTTTACGGTAGTTTTTTTTCTGATTCTGAGGCATAAAATTCCTCCCAACGGACAATAGAGATATAGAAATAACCGAAACAGAGGGCCAGAAATCTTAAGATGCTTCTGTCCCTCTGTGCTTACTGCGTCAGCAAATGCTTCTGCCAGAGCCTTTTTACTTTCGCTCCGCTATGACATGTTTTTCTTTTTTTTCTTCGTACATATGGGAATCCGCAGCTTTGATGATACCTTCAAAGGATTCTCCGCTCTTTGCTTCGGCACAGCCGATGCTGACAGTTAAACCGGCTCGAACCTCCAGCCTCCCTGCTTCTTCCGCAATTTTCTCACGGATTCTGTCGGAGAGCCCTTCTTCCGGCGAGCAGAGGATCAGGAATTCGTCACCGCCATAGCGAATTCCTACCTTGTCTTCTGCCTGACAAATTTCCCTCACGGCATTTCCCACAGCCTGGATAGCACGGTCTCCTTCCTGATGACCGTAACTGTCATTAATATGCTTCATACAGTCAATGTCGATGAAGAAGAGTTCTACTTTTCCACCGCCGGATATCTGCCGGTCATAGAATTCCAGTCCGTACTTCTCCATGCCGAAGCGGTTATAGAGGCCTGTCAGTTCGTCCTGCACATACAGGTTTTTCAGACGGTTATTCAGAGATTCTACAACCATGCGCTGACAGATTGTATCCAGTTCTGAACTGATCTGCATAACCATAGATTCAATCAGGTTGAATTCAGCAGCTTCCGCCACTCCCGCCAGACCGACATAGCCGATATTCCGGTCACTGCAGTTCATGGGATAATAAATCCACAGGTTCGCGTCCTTCAGAATCTTGTCAGGAAGCGTACTGCCGGCAGGAATTTCAAAAAAACCGCTGCCCATTTCAGTCGATACCGGAGATCCTGCCTGAATCGCTGCAATAACTATTCCTCTCTGGTCTTCACTGCTGTTATTTAAGCCAATGTCTTTGAAATTGTCAGAAAAGCTGCTGCTGAAATAGCTTCTGTTGAGGACAAAGCATCCATCTCCGACTCCCATCTGGACCAGAAAATCTTCCAGATAGGAAACTGCCTCGCTGATATTCCGGCAGCCACGGATTTCCTGAATGATATCGTGGAAAGTTCCGAACATAAAACGAAGTTCAATGATCTCATTCAGATATTTCTTTTTCAGTTTATCAACCGGCACGGATTCCATGCTGCAGCCGCAGGATGCGGACGTAATCAGTTTATGAGGACAATAAAAAACGTCCTCTGTATGATTGCCCTGTGTATTATCCGGTAAATGGTCATCCGGCTTGGTATCCGGCGTAATATTATCCGGTTTATTATTGCCTGCCCCATCTGCACTGCAATAATCGGGTTCTTTTCCTCTGATCCTGTCTGTGACCAGCTGCAGGGCTGTTAAAATTGTCCCCTGATAATTTCTGTCGACTGTTGTGATGGCAGGCTCTTCCAGCGCGCTTTGGGATAGATGATCAAAGCCTGTAACGATAACATCGTCAGGAATCCTAAGTCCCGCCTGCATGAAGACTTCGATGACGCCGGATGCCAGATCGTCGTTGGCACAGACCACTGCCTGAGGCATCTGCTCCCTTTTCCATCCTCGCAGGATTTCCTTTCCTGCTTCCCTTCCGGTTTCCCGGAACCAGGTCCCGCCGTAGAGCGGAATTCCCTCCGCATCAATTCCATGACGTTTGCAGGCGTCATAAAAGCCTTGCAGCCTGTCATTCTCCTCCCAGCTCTCTGTATTGCCCCGGACAAAGGCTAGACGCCGCGCATGATGGGTACCGATCACATGCTCTGTCATATCAAACATTGCCTGATAATTATCAGTTCCCGTCGTGACGCAGCCCTCCACTCTGTAGTTGACAGAGACCGCGGGTTTGCCGAGCTTCAGTGCCCGCTCCACTACCGTGCGCCGAAAGCTGACCGGCCATGCCTGATCGCCTTCAATTATGATTCCGTCATAGATTTCGATGTCCGGCAGCCCGAAGATTTCCTGCCCGCTCCTTTGGCTGGCTGATCTTCTGCCCGTACCGAAATCGTTAAAAACGTCAATGCGCACGTCGTCATGTTCCGCAAGATATTCCTTGATTCCCGTCAGGAACTGATAGACAACCTCATAATTCCAGTCAGAGATAAACACTCCGATTTTTATTTTTTTTCCAATGCTATCTCTTTCTGCCATGTTGTACGTTCCTTGTCCGGATTTTTATTTGTAAAGCACCTGAGTGAAAGCTGCCGGGTATTCTTTCTCTTTTGGATAGAAAAGTTTATTTTTCCGGCTGCCTTTTATTTCTCAGTCAAGAATTTCGATCGTGAATCCTATCCCCCTGGTCTCGCCCGGTTTCGCATAGAGAACGCCCGGCTTGTGGTCGAAGACATCGTCCTCGTTCTCACAGGTGCAGTTCCCCTGCCAGGGCTCGATTGCCAGGAAATCAGCAGGCTTTCCGCTGGACCACAGTACCAGGAAGGGAAGGTCGAAGCTGACCCTGACGCCCTTGGTTTCGCCTTTTTTATGAAGGTATACTAATTTCGACTGCATCTGGTCGAAAACGAGCAGGTCATTTGCGAAAAGGTCATGAGAAAGCGGCAGGACATTGCCCTCCATGGGGATGGGCATACGCTTTTCCGTGTCCAGAAGCTTGGTAGCAGCAACAGGCGTCGGAACGTCCGTCTGCTCGTTCTTCTCAAAAACGACCTCGTAGTCTGAGTAATCCTCTCCCTCATCCAGCGGACAGCGGTAGCCGGTGTGGCCGCCGATGCAGAATGGAAGGGGGGAATCTCCGGTATTGGTCACATCGTAACGAACCAGGATTTTATTTCCCTCTAACTTGTAGGAAGCCGTAAGGCGGAAATCATAAGGATACATTTCCTTCGTCTCTTCCGAGCTTTCGAACACAAGAGACGCGCAATCTTTCCCCTGCTCTCCAAAGTGAAAGTCACGTTTGCGTACAAAACCGTGGCGACCCATATGAAGTACCTTGCCATCCAGCGTGGAAGCCGTCTCATTACGAAGACTGCCGCAGATTGGGAAACAGATCGGGGACTGACCGCCCCAGGTATCCGGGTCGCCCTGCCAGAGGTACTCCCTTCCATTCATTTTTATAGAAGAAAACGTACCGGAAAGTGTCTTCAAAGTGACGGTAAGCCGGTCATTACCAATTGTATAGTTCATTTTAAAAACCTCCTGTATTTACAGGTTCAGAATACCTCTTTCCCGTAGGAAAAGCAAAGCTTAGTGTGCAAAAAGGGTCAAAGGAAGGAGACAAAACAATAAGCAATTTTGCCCCTTGTACGATAGCCCGTTCTTCATTTATCCGTCAGCACTTCATTCATGCTTCCCGTCCGGTAGCCAACAAGGTCCAGGGTGATATATTGGAAGCCGTATGACCGAAATGCAGAATCTACCACTTTCCGGCATTCGTCGTTCATTATTTTGGGAAATTCAGAAGGTTCCAGTTCTATTCTGGCAATCGTACCTCCGTGAATGCGGACTCTCACCTGATGGAAGCCTAAGTCCAGCAGGAGCTGTTCCGCCCGGTCGACCATGTGAAGCCCTTCCCGGGTTATCTCCTCACCGTAAGGAAAGCGGGACGCCAGGCAGGCGAAAGACGGTTTCTGCCAGGTCGGCAGGCCATGCTCACGGGACAAAGCGCGAATCTCTTTTTTATAAAGCCCCGCATGCCGAAGCGGGCTTTTAATGCCGAGCTCCTTTATGGCAAGCATGCCCGGACGATAATCTCCGTTATCATCCATGTTTGACCCTTCAGCCGCAAAAAGCAGATTTTCATCTTTTGCAGCGGCCAGAATCTGCTCAAAAAGCCTGCGTTTACAGAAATAACACCTGTTTGGGGGATTTTTTCGAATCTCCTCTGTTCCCAGTTCTTCTATTTTCAGGATACGCCGGCGGATCCCCTGCTCCCTGCAGAAGCGATCTGCCTCTTTTCTCTCACGCTCCGGAAAGAATTCGGAATCTGCGGTAATCGTCATCATACGGTCACCCAGCACATCATGGGCTTCCCACGCCAGAAAGGTGGAATCCACACCGCCGGAAAAAGCAATTGCAACGCCGCCCAATTCCTGAAGATATTCTCGCAGCTTCTGCTCTTTTTGATGCAGCTGATCCATATTACACTCTCCATTCTTCCGAATATTGGATTGTTTTTTCGTTAGCCATTTCAATCCTGCTTTCTTGTTTTGCCCGAATACAGAGGATACCCGGAAGCAGCGGGAACATCTGTGCAGTGCCAGATGCCGCCTGTACCCGGCCACTTTTAGCACCTGGTCCTTATCGAAAATCACAGCTTTCAATGTGGTCGTTATAAATACCGATTCCCTGCAGATAGGAATAGATGATAGTTGGGCCCACGAAGCTGAACCCCCGCTTTTTCAGATCCTTGCTTACTTCTTTGGAAAGCTCGGAAACCGCCGGAGTTTCCTCCACGCTCTTCAGATGATGATCGATCGTCCTGCCGTCCGTAAAGCCCCAGATGTAGCGGTCGAAGCTGCCGAATTCTTTCTCTACCTTCAGAAAAGCTTTCGCGTTGGATACCGCTGCCTGAATCTTCCTTCGGTTACGGATAATGCCTTCGTTATGCATCAATTCTTCTATCTTTGTCTCATCATAAGCGGCAACTTTTTTCGGATCAAATCCATCGAAGGCTTTCCGGTAATGATCTTCCCGGTTGATGATCGTCGTCCACGAAAGCCCCGCCTGGGCTCCCTCCAGGATCAGCATGGCAAAAAGTTCCTGATCCCGATGCTCCGGCTTGCACCAGCGCTGATCGTGATAGGCGATCATCTTATCCGAGCCAAGTTCCCAGCCGCATCTGTTTCCATCCATCTTTTTACCCTCTTCTCACTATTAAAATTCTACCTTATTGTCCAAAATATCCCGATTTGTGCTATAGTTAGCCTGCAAAAACAAGTATAATGCATAGACACCATACTAAAAACGCTGTCAGAAAGGATATGAAAATGCTTGACCCTAAAGTAAAAGAACTGATCAACACACAGATTAATAAGGAATTCTATTCCGCTTACCTCTATCTGGACTTCGCGAACTATTATGAAGACCAGGGTCTTGACGGTTTCGCACACTGGTATGATATCCAGGCTCAGGAAGAGCGCGACCATGCCATGCTGATGCGCACCTACCTCAACAACAACGGCGAACGCGTTACCTTCGATGCCATCGATAAGCCGGACAAGACTTACACTTCTCCGGAAGATCCGCTCAACTTCGGTCTGGAGCACGAACAGTACGTAACCAGCCTCATCAATACCATATACAAAGCTGCTCAGGACGTCAACGACTTCCGCACCATGCAGTGCTTCGACTGGTTTGTCAAGGAGCAGGGCGAAGAGGAGAAAAACGCCGACGACCTGATCAAAAAATACAAGCTGTTCGGCCATGATCCCAAGGGACTGTACGCTCTTAACCAGGAACTTCTGGCCCGCGTCTACACCGCGCCGTCGCTGGTACTTTAATAACTAAGCCAAAGTGACAGTCACTTTGGCCGGTGTCCGGCACTTTGGTATCTGCTCTCTGCAAGATTTGTCTAGTTTTTCTGTGCTTCTGGCAAGCATTCTGATCAAATATCTCTTATCATAATCATCGTAAAGAAGAAAAAAACTTCAGACGGAACAAGTTGTTATCACATCTTTTGTTCCACGCAAAAGGAGGTAATATATTATGTCAGAAATCGCAGTAAAAGCTCAGAATATCGGTCTTAACCAGGCTCACAGAACCGTTCGGGTTCATGTCCGCAAGGCAACTCTGAAGGAAAGATTCGTAAGCTATATGAAGGAAGCCATAGAATTCTATGGCTGCATCAATGGTTTAAATTATGGCTATGTATCAGCAGACGAGCTGCGTAAATTCAACATCAGATAATTGTTTTTCCAATTGAATAAGGACACACTTCACAGAAGGGGCTGTCGCACGGGCACTGATTTTTTGTGCCGGCGGCAGCCCCTTTTCTTTCGACTGAGTATCTTTAAAAAATATTTTTTTCAAGTTTTTCACTCTGAAAGCCTGTTCCAAAAAAAATTCAAAAAATTTCTCGATTCCTGTTCTCATTCAAAAAGGAAGAGTATATTTTATAATCGTTAAGTTTTAACCATAGAACAATCCTTAATCCATGATATAGGGCAGCTATCCTATGCGGCAACGGGATTATGTTCTTTGCATTTACAGAATTTTTCAGGTGGAAACGTGAATTCAACAGTACCAAATTCAATTGCTTCAAGTTCAGCAAAATCGGATGAATATCTTGCCTGCGAGCAGCCTTGGGTCTACTGGATGCTGATTTTCGCCGCAGGATGGTTCGGCGGCTATACCTTCGTCGTACGGGGCGGCGTGTTCTGCAACGCCCAAACAGCAAACGTCGTCCTCTTCGGCATCGCGCTCGGCAGCGGCAACTGGGCAAAGGCAGCCTATCTGCTGCTTCCTATCAGCGCTTATCTGGCGGGTGCCTTTGTTTCTGAATATCTTGGAAAAACCGTAAAGAAGTTTCACTTCCTGCGCTGGGACACCATGCTGACCGGAATTGAAGCAATCGCCGTCTTCCTGCTGGGCTGCCTGCCGGCAAATGCGCCGGACCAGATCTGCCAGGTCGCCCTCAACTTCATCTGCTCCATGCAGTTCAATACCTTCCGCCAGGTAGAAGGCATCCCCGCCGCGACGACCTTCGTCACCAACCATTTAAGGCAGATTGGATCAAATTTCGCTAAATATATCCGTCACCACGACCAGGCGTCCGGAAACCGCGTAAAGCTGCATGGCACTCTCACCCTGTTCTTCCTGGCCGGCACCCTGATTTCGACCATCTGCGCCCACTTCTTTGCCTATCAGTCCATCTGGGGCAGCTGCATTGTCCTCTTAATCATCTTCTTCCGTCTGGCACATACAGACCGGAATGAAGAGAAAGAGCTGCTCAGCCGTGTACCGCACGGACATTGAACATTGCTTCCGCTTTATCTACCTGCTATGATGCGGGAAAGGAGACAAAAATGCTCATCACCTGTATCGATCACAGTGGTTTTCTCGTAGAAACCGAAACTGCCAATTTTCTTTTCGACTGGTACACAGGCACTCTTCCTGCGTTCGACTGTTCAAAACCGCTTTTTGTATTCGTCAGTCATTCCCACTCTGACCATTTCTCACAGGAGATTTTCCAGTTGAACGCAGCGCAGTGGATTCTCTCTTATGATATTCCGGAGCGGAGTCTGCCGAAAGATCCGGATATCAGGAAGCGTATCGTCACCATGCAGCCGCATGAAGAAGTTAATATCAATAATAATTGGTCAGGAACATTAAAAACAGATTCCATTTCAAAAGAATCTCTGCTGAAAATGAATCCGCATGATACAAATAAGTTTACAGTCAATACGCTTGCCTCCAATGATCTGGGCATCGCTTTTGTCGTTCATACTTCGGAAGGCGATATCTACCACGCCGGGGATCTGAATAACTGGTGGTGGGATGGTGATGAAGAAGACAGGGAATTGAAAAAAATCTATCACACAGAACTGGACAGGATAAAGGGCAGTCATTTCCGCATCGCTATGGTACCTTATGACCTGCGGCTTTCACAGCCCGGCTTTGGCATTCGGGACTTTCTCGCTTGCTGTCAGGCGGACACCATCACCGCCATGCACCTGAACACTACGACAGAAAAAGCAGAAAAATATATGCAGCAGGACGCTGCACTGAAAGGAGTAAAGCAGCATGTTTACATTCAACCATTTCAACTTCAATGTTAAAGACCTGGACACCAGCCTCAGATTCTATCACGATGCCCTGGGACTGACTGAATTATCCAGAAAAGAATCAAAAGACTTCACGATCGTTTTTCTGGGCGACGGCCATACCGGCTTCCGTCTGGAACTTACCTGGATGAAGAACAGGACCGAAGCCTACGACCTTGGCGAGCAGGAATACCACCTGGCTATGACTGCATCCGATTATGAAGCAGCCCATGAGCTGCATAAGAAAAACGGCTGGATCTGCTTTGAAAACCCTGCAATGGGAATCTATTTTCTGGAAGACCCGGACGGCTACTGGATTGAGATCGTCCGCGACGGATCCTACATGGAAGAACATACAAAATAAGCCAAAGTGACTGGTCTTGCCTGCCTGCTCGATCAGCGCTAAGCGATGTCCACAGGACACCCACTAGAAGCACAGAAATCTTTACGCAGACTTTTTTCTTCTTTAAACTTCATTTTAGGTAAGGCCTCTATACTTCCATCATAAGAATTAACGAATCGAGAATCCCGGATTGATTTTCGAACGAAAAGGATCAATCCGAAAGGATAAGGAGGTGCTTTCCTATGATGAAAAAGATGTCTGCTGAATTTAACTCTGACCGTATTCTTCCGGTCGCCGTCTGCGCTTCCACCTTTAGAAACCTGGAGGGAAGAGAGGCTACGACTGAAGAACTCAGCTTCATGACCGGAATCAGTGTGCCGCTGCTGCTCCGCTTCTATCTGCCTTATATGAACCGACAGGAGGCTTATGATGCCGCACTCTGACATCGTAGTACCGTCTCCGCATGCAAACATACTCGACGGCTTCGTAAATCGCCGCCTTCAATCAATCAGAGAAGATTCAAGCCCTGATTCTGCAAAAAAGGCAGCAAAGCTTTAAGAGCCCTGCTGCTTTTTTTCACATCGTAAAAGTTTCTATACTTTATCATAATGCGTCCACATGCGGATTATTTTTATGACGCCATTTTTTGATGCCCGATAGTGTAAAAAATTTTTCCAAAATCGCTATCACTACTTCACTCCCAGCAGCAGGGTCGATCCGGCAAGTCCCATCCACTTTCCTTCTTTTTCCGACATGAACATTCCCTTCGACGTATCGATCAGTTCGACTTTTTCATAGCCCATATCCTGCAGTTTCTTAACAAATGCTTTCATATCTCCATAGCGGGATTCTGTCATGATATCGTGAATAGCGAAGGTCCCGCCTTTTTTCAGCACACGCAGGGTTTCGAGAAGCAGTTCCTGTTTATTCTGACCTGTGATGTTGTGATAGACATAGTTGCTGGTGACTGCGTCAAAGGTCTCGTCCGGAAAATCCAGCTTGATTGCGTTTCCCGGCTGAAAACTGACATTGCTTACTCCCTCCGCTTTGGCATTGTTCTCGCAGAGAGGTTTATTGAAGGATGCATATTCCTTGCCCCAGCGGTCAACTCCCAGCATAGAGGCTTTCGGATTCCGCTTCGCGCAGGCAATGGCAAGTGCCCCGCTTCCGCATCCGACGTCCAGCCCTCTTCCCCCGTCTGGAAGCTTCACGTGGTCTGCTACTCCTTCAATGATCTGTCTGGACATCTGCCGCCTGCCGTTATAGTCAAAAGCACGGTACAGACAAATTGTCCATATCAGATAAAAAATCATGCCGGCTGTTCCTATTCCAAAGATAATAGAAAGAACCAACCGAGCCGTTCCTGCAATTGGAACTACTCCAAACGCAAAAAGCAGAAAGAGGGCCAGCACCACAGCAGTCCCTGCCGCAATCGCATTCACCAATCCTTTAGGCATCCAGTTCTTGTAATCCGGTTTCATTTGTCTCTCCCTTCCTTATTGCTGTTACTATTTCTTCGCAAGTCACAATACGAGTCAAAATTCCATCCACCCAAATCTCGCTCTTCATGACCTGGATCAGGATATAAATGCATCCCCCTTTTGAAAGACCTGCCAAAGTGACTGTCACTTTAGCTCACTTTGCCCTTCACCTGCATTCGCTCCGCTTGAAGTCCTTCTCTCCTTCATGGCGTACGAAGTCAAAATTGCAGCAGTCATCGCCATAGCATAAAGTCTTCGTCCGCCGGAAATCCGTATAAGGCAGGCTTCCGTAGTTGATCACATCCGCCTGACAGCACATGGTTCCAAGCTTCAGGAGTCCCCGTTTTCCAAGGATTTTCGCGTAGATACACTCGTTTGTTTCAAAGTGGAAACGGTCCTTGGGGTCATCCTTATACCAGGTATATCTCCAACCGTATCCGGATCCTTTGCTGAAACCGAATGGGACGATTTTCTTCATAAGCGGCAGAAAAAACTTCTTCTCTGCCAGCTTCTGCATTCCGGAGGGATCGAGGAACTTCCACATTTCCTCCGAGACAATCCGGTAGGCTTCTTCCTCACTCTTTCCATGCTTCTGCAGTACTTCATACATTGCAATCGAAGTCAGAATCTGGGCCATATGCTTATAGTTGCCTTTATCGCAGTATTGCTTCTCCTCCTCGATCAGTTCCGACATTCGAGCGTAAATATCCTTTTGAATGTCGTCAGGAAGTGTAGGAAAAAAATTCCGGTAACGGCTGATTTTAACCATTTTTTCCGGTACATACCTGCTCATGCTTCTTTACCTCTTTCCTTTTTATCTAATACTTTTTATCATTCTTAGTTTTCTGAAAAGTTCTGCAAAGATTTTTTATTGGAATATAGTTAGTTAGATATAACTATATTATATATCCTGTTTTTCCATATGAAAAGGGGACGGTCCGTTTTTTCTGCAAAAATAAGCATTATACGGATTTATAAAAAATCTGTGAATTTTTTACTTGACACTTATGTCGGCAGGTGTTAAAAGAGAATCATCAAAGAAATACACAGGTATGTAACCTTAAGAGGGCATAAACCGATTTGCAGATGTTAACCATCTGCTTTGGTTTGTGTCCTCTTTTTGTTGCATGAAAAGAAGGGAGATTTGCAAAATGGCAAAGACAAAGAAGAAAGACAGCGGCGGCGGTGCATTTTCTGTACTGCAGAGAGTCGGACGGAGCTTCATGCTCCCGATCTCAATCCTGCCCGTCGCGGGACTGCTGCTGGGACTTGGCAGCACGTTCACCAATGAAACGACCATTGCGACCTATCATCTGGAGCATGTCCTGGGCGCCGGAACGATCCTTCATGCCCTTATGGTCATCATGAACGCGGTCGGCAGCGTCGTCTTCAACAACCTGCCCCTGCTCTTCGCAGTCGGCGTCGCAATCGGTATGGCAAAGAAAGAGAAGGAAGTCGCTGCCCTGGCTTCTATGATTGCCTTCTTTGTCATGAATATTTCCATCAATGCCATGCTGCAGATCAACGGACAGATTGATGCGGCAGGCAACGTCATCGGAAACCTGCGTGAAGGATCCACGCAGAGCATCGTCGGCATCACGACCCTGCAGATGGGCGTCTTCGGCGGTATCATCGTAGGCTTAGGCGTCGCGGCTCTTCACAACCGCTTCTATAAGATTGAGCTGCCGGCAGCCATCAGCTTCTTCTCCGGTTCCCGCTTTGTCCCGATCATTTCTACCGTTGTATACCTCTTTGTTGGAATCCTCATGTATTTCGTATGGCCCATCGTCCAGACCGGCATCAACTCTCTTGGCGGGCTGGTTACGTCCAGCGGCTATGTCGGAACCCTAATCTTCGGTCTCATCAAGCGGGCTCTGATCCCGTTCGGTCTGCACCACGTCTTCTACATGCCTTTCTGGCAGACAGCAGTCGGCGGCACAATGGAAGTAGCCGGCCAGGTTTACGAAGGCGGCCAGAACATCTTCTTCGCCCAGCTGGCTCATTCGGCTGATATCACGCACTTCTCGGCAGATGCCTGCCGGTACTTCTCCGGCGAGTTCATTTTCATGATCTTCGGTCTTCCGGGCGCTGCCCTGGCTATGTACCGTACCGCCAAACCGGAAAAGAAGAAACAGGCAGGCGGTCTTCTGCTCTCTGCATCCCTGGCCTGCGCCTTCACCGGCATCACCGAGCCCCTGGAGTTCTCCTTCCTCTTTGTTGCTCCGATCCTGTTCGTTGTCCAGGTTATCCTGGCAGGAACCTGCTACATGATCGCCCATATCCTCAACATCGCAGTCGGACTTACCTTCTCCGGCGGTCTCATTGACCTGATCCTGTTCGGCGTTATGCAGGGCAATGCAAAAACAAGCTGGCTCCGGATCATTCCGGTCGGTATTATTTACTTCTTCCTCTACTACTTCATCTTCAAGTTTCTCATCCTCAAGCTGAATCTGAAAACTCCGGGGCGTGAGGATGACGACGTAGAAACCAGGCTCTTTACCAAAGCAGACTACAAGGCAAAGCAGGCAGGCGAGGAAGCAGGCGGTTCTGCTGACAGCACGATTGCTGCCCTCTCTGAGGAAGACCTCCTCAGTGATACCATCATGAAGGGCTTAGGCGGAAAAGCCAACATTTCCGATGTCGATGCCTGCGCTACCAGACTCCGCTGCACCGTCATCAATTCGGACCTGGTATCCGATCCTATGCTGAAGGCAACCGGCGCATCCGGCGTCGTGCATCACGGCGAAGGCATCCAAGTCATCTATGGGCCGCGTGTCGCCGTTATAAAGTCCAATCTGGAAGATTATCTGGAGAAGGTACCCAGTACAGAATTTATGCCGGAAGGTTCTCCGGCAGCGGCTGCACAGGCAGCATCAGGAACATCTACGTCGGACGCCGTCAAGGAGACAAACACTTCTGCCGGAGCTACTGCAGAAGATGCTGCTTCGTCTGAGTCCGAAGCGAAAAAACCTGCCGGCAAGCTGGTAAAGACAGTAATAATTGGCAGCCCGATCAAAGGCCAAGCAGATGACCTGTCCACCTGCCCGGACGACGGTTTCGCCCAGGGCATGATGGGACTCGGCATGGTCGTTACACCGGAAGACCCGGTTGTCACAGCTCCGGCAGACGGCGAAATTGAATTCGTCTTCGATACCAGGCACGCCATCGGCTTCACGACAGAAGACGGCGGCCTGTCCCTGCTCATCCACATAGGTATCGACACCGTCAAGCTCGGCGGCAAGGGCTTTGAAGTTTTGGTCGAAGCAGGCCAGAAGATAAAGAAAGGCGAACCTCTCATGAAGGTCGATATCGATTACATCAAAGAGAACGCTCCGTCCATCGTATCTCCCGTTCTCCTGGCAGATGTGGATGAAGACCATCAGGTCGTCCGTCCGCTGCACACAGGAAAGGTCAATACGGGAGATGACCTGTTCGCGGTCGACATCTACGAATAACATGTGGCAAAGTGCCTGGCACTTTGGTGTGCAAAAGCGCCAGACACTTTACCTTGGCATGATACCGGATTGTAAAACAGTTTCCAGTTTTTGAGACACCATGTATAATAAGTGCGTATCCGTATGCCGTTCCGGTCTGCGGATGCGCTCTTTCACGTGTACTCAGTCCCGGAGGAACAAGATTCAAATGTCAGCAGAACAGGAAGTCCGTGTGACAAAGGTATTAAACCATAACGCCCTGCTTGTCCTTGGAAGCAGCCGGCAGCAGTATCTTATTCTGGGCAAGGGTGTCGGTTTCGGAAGAAAAACAGCCGAGCGGTTCGTTCCTTCCCCAGACTGCAGCATCTATTCTCTCAGCGAGATGACCGACCGCGGCAATCCTGCATCGATCGTGAAGGAAGTGGACCCGGTATGTCTGGAAACTGCGAATATGCTTCTTGACAGCGCAGAAGAAAAATTCGGCAAAGTCGACCGGTCCATTCTTTTCCCCCTGGCAGACCACCTGGAATTCGCGATCCGGCGTCTAAGAAATAGCGAGCCTTTCGGAAACCCGCTTAACGACGATATCCGCGTCATGTTCTACGGTGAATATAAAGTTGCCGAACAGGCACAGGAGATGATAAAGGATCGGCTGAACCTGGAACTGCCGGAAGCGGAGACAGGGCTCTTAGCCCTGCACATCCACTCTTCGATTGAAGGCGAGAAAGTCACCCAGGCTATGCAGGAAGCCCAGATGGTGCGCCGCTGTGTAGAGATGATTGAAGAAAAAAGCGGTAAAAAGCTGGCAGTCACCAGCCTCGGCTATAACCGGATGATGAACCATATCCGCTATATGGTCGTCCGGATGCGTACCGGAGAGCAGCTTCATATGAATATGAACGACTATATGAAGAGCGAATATCCGGAAGCCTTTGAAAATGCAAGAGAAATCTGCTCCGCGCTTTCAAAAGCCATGCAGTGCTCCTGCTCCGACGCGGAAATCGGCTACCTTGCCATGCATATAGAAAGGGTCAGCGAAGATACCAAATAAAAGAACGACGCGCAGTACGCTTCACGAGTGTCCCGCTTCATTCGTTCGCTGCTTTGCAAAAGAAATGGACATCCGGATTGTTTTTCTCCTGATGCCCATTTTTTTATCTTTTTGCCAGGTCTTTGCGCCTTTTATGTTTTTCTTTCTTCTGCCTGTACATGGCGATGTCCGCTTCACGGATAACGTCAGCCACGCTTCCCTCTGTCTCCTCCGTATGAACGGCGATACCGAAGGATGCGGTCATGGATTCTATTTTGCTGTCCTTCTCCCGTACCAGTTCCTCTTCCATTCTCGCAATCGCGTTCCGCACTCCTTCTTCATCCGTACCGATGATCAGGAATTCATCTCCGCCATATCGAAAAGCCCTGCAGTCAGAATATTCGCAGCCTTTCCGTATGGCATCGCCGACCTGCCGCAGCAGTCGGTCTCCGGCTTTGTGTCCGAACCGATCATTGGCAGCCTTGAGACCGTCGGCGTCAATGAAAGCAATCGCGTACCCTTTTTTCTCCTCCAGTTCATGATAAACTTTTTCATCAAAAGCTGTCCGGTTTTCCAATCCGGTGAGGGCATCCGTGTAGGCAATTTCTTCCAGTCGGTCCATTTCCTTGCGCTCAAGATAAGCCTTGTACACGCGGGACATATAGTCCACAATAAGCGCGGACTGAAAGATCAATACAATAGTGGGTGTAACAGCCTGTGTTGTAAATCTTAAGCCTATGGAGTCCGCCGCGTTGCGGGACCGACCGATTGCTGCTGCCGCAATCTCTATCATGGCAAGTGCAAGCGTAATGATCATGCCTACCCGTATGACCTTGCCGGCAGATGTGCGGTTGTGGAAGATAAGGAAAACGAAAAAGATACCGCCAACGGCAAAAAAGGCATACAGGGTATTCAGCAGTATCAGGTAACCGTCATGAGTCGGGCTGAAGACCTGAAGCATAGTCGCGATCAGGAAGAGCCCTGTATACATCACTTCCAGAAAAATGCAGACTTTTTTCCTCCAGCCGTAAGATCCCATCCCAGTCATCATGTAAGCGGTAAAAAATGCGGGCATCAGATAAGTCGACGTGTACTCCAGATACGGTGCCATCACATCATCATTCGTGATCACAAAAAGTGTTCCCGTGTATCCGAGTGCCCAGATTGTAATGCTGATGCAGAAAAGGGAAAGCATAAACCCCTGTATGGATGCACCAATGCGGTAAAGAACCGTATTGAAGGCAAAAACCATCATGGAAAAAATGGCGAAGATGATAAGCAAAGCCAGGCTGACCTGCAGGGGAATGGTGTGGACCGGATAGAGCCAGGCGTACTCAGCAGGCATCAGATAGACTTCCGTAAAATCGGAAAGGGTATTGTCCTCCTGCTGAAGAAATTCAATTGTGACCGGTTCCGTACTATCCGCCAGCGCCGACCGTACAATCGTATGACCGGTCGGGATTCCTTCTTTCAGCTTATCCTGGCCATGGGCATAAATCTCCTCCCCATTCTGATAAATCGTTATCACAGAGTTGTAATTGAAAAAGCAAAGAACCGGATGGTCAATGGACTTTGCTTCATCCGGAAGCGTGACGGTAAAGACCAGCTTCTCCCCTTTTT
The DNA here is from genome assembly GCA_036308545.1 of Eubacterium sp. Taxonomy (GTDB): domain Bacteria; phylum Bacillota; class Clostridia; order Lachnospirales; family Lachnospiraceae; genus Bilifractor. The sequence goes on from JAXJVN010000059.1 coordinate 32,523, forward strand.
TCGGCAGACGGAAAAGATTGGAATCCGAATGCTCTGTTCTTCCATCAAGGGCTACAAGATCCGTTGTAATATAATCTTCCAGACTGACCTTCGGAATCCTGCGGACTCCCATCCAGATTGCAATCAGGATAATAACTGCTGCCAAACATCCCCACACCAGGACATATTCCAGGACCCGCTTGTTTTTCTTTTTATCTATAGCTGTATTCTTATCCATATCAATCCAAGTACGGTCGACCGCCATTCAGCCAAAGTCAGCCAAAGTGACTGTCACTTTATGCTGCCTGTCACTTTGGCAGGGTCTTTTCTGATTTCTTCAAGCGGAACCGGTTTGCCGTAGTAGTAGCCCTGAATCAGGTCTATACCGTTTTGTGTGACGAATTCTTCCTGTTTCTTTGTTTCAACGCCTTCAATAAGAGCACGAAGTCCGATAGCATGGCACAAATGAATAATCTCACTGACGATGGTCAGGGATCGCGGATTCGTCTCTGAATTTTTAAGGAAAGCCAGATCGATTTTCACGGTGTCAACGGAATAGTTCTGCAAAGCATTCAGAGAAGACATCCCGCTTCCGAAATCATCGATCCATACGCGGAAGCCTTTTGCTCTCAGGTCTGCAATTGCCTGGCGGATACGCGGATCTTCTGTAAATGCGGATTCCGTTACCTCAATCCGCAGACGCTGCCTGTCAATTTCAAAGGAACTGACAATAGCTTCTATCCTTTCCGGAACATTGCATACATAAAAATCCGTTCTAGAGAAATTGACCGATACGAAAAAGCTATCCGTGCCCAGTCGATTATCTTTTATCACCTGGCATACGCTTCGAAGCATATAGAAATCAAGCAGATAACTCTCCATGGATTCTTCCAGGACCGGGATGAATTCTCCCGGCGATATCATGCCTTTTTCCTGATCAAACCACCGCGCAAGTGCTTCATAGCCTTCACATTTTTCGTTCGGTGCTGATATGATCGGCTGGAAATAGGGAACGATGCTCCCCTTCTCCAGGGCTTCCTTAAAATGATTCTGAACAAAGGATTTATTCTTTCTTCTGAGATCCAGTTCCCTGTCATAATAGCAGCTCTGAACAGAAGACTGGCCTCTCAGAGAGTCACAGGCATACTTTGCCATATCAATTCTGGTTCTGGCATCTGCTGCGTCGAAACCGTCCGCGGATCTCAAGATACCGGCACGGAGGATCAGATAGCGGTTTTTATTCTGAAGTCCGACACTGCTCTGAATGGCATTGATTTTCTTCTCATAATCTGCTGCTGTCGTATAAAGAGCAAACTGGTCATCCCATCTGGCAGCCAGGCTGTCCGGGAATTCATGTCGGATCATCTCTGCTGTTTTAACCAGCAGACCGTCTCCTTCCTTGTAACCAAATTCTCTGTTAAACTGTTCGAAACGATCTACATCCAGGCAGACAAGTGTCCATTCCCGGTCATACTTCTTATCCATCTGGCGGATAAAAGCGTTAAAGGTCAAAAGGCCGGTCATGGTATCCAGCATCCGCCGGTCACGGGCACCGGAATGGATACCGCCGCCCTCATAAGCCTTGCCCAGGATACCGCCTTTTTTGTTTCCTTTCTGGATATAGAGATTATTATCGGCATCTGCCAGCAGCGTCCGGATTTCTCTTTCTCCGCGGACTCTCCCATAACTGTAGCCTATTGTAATGGACTCGGAACAATCCCTGAGCTTTCCCTGCAGAATTTCCAGTTTTTCTGCAAAAACCTCCGGCGTGTCTTCCATATCCAGAACCATGAACTCATCCCCGCCGTAGCGATAACAGTATGCGCTTTTCGCAAAAATTTCCCGGATATGCTCTGACAGAGTCCGCAGGATCCTGTCACCCTCCAGATGTCCAAGACGGTCATTCATCTCCTTGAAAAAATCAACGTCCATCATGGCAATGCTGATCCGGCTGTCCGTAAAGGAACAGATATCCTCTTCCAGGGCCATGCGGTTTCTTAAACCCGTCAGACCGTCTGTCCGGCTCTTCTCATGCAGACGCACGTTCATTTCCTTCAGCTGCATGTCTGCCTTGAACTGGCTCACAAACCATCTGTGGCGAAAGCAGGCTATGGCAATACAGAAAAAATAGAAAATAAAGATATCGTACTGATCCTGCCAGCCCAGATACACGCCTGAAGCTTCAATCAGGCTGAAAAGGAGTACAAAGGACCCTGTGAAGACAAGCAGAAGCCTCTTGAGACGGTAAACGGGAAGCATAGCCAGCGGGCTGATGATCAGAACGAGTTCAAAGTAAAAACTGCTGCCCGTCTGCGTGCTGTAAATGGTCAAAGCCGCCAGTACCATGTTCAAAACGATGTGTATGGCGATGAGGAACATGGACCTGCTCCTGCTGTACTTCAGTTTTCCGGTCAGGACAGCTGCTGCCAATATGAGAACCGGAACATTGCAGCACAAAAGCAGTAGATAAATCAGATAAGGCGGCATGGCAGAGATAACAGGTGCCGTAGCACGCTCCGTTGTATTGCCCAGAATTCCCGCGACGCCTATGATGTTGGAGACACTAGCAGTCGCAATGGATGCTTTCAGGTTATTCCTTGACATCATGTCCAGAAAATCCGGATCACGGTCCAGTTCCGCCAGCCATTCGAAAAATTTCCGTACCTTGCTGAAAACACTATTCTTTTGTGTGCTGTTCAAGGATTTCATTTACGTCTTCCACCGCCTCGTCAAGTGCTTTTTCCGGATCCTCATGTTCCAAAACAACAGCGTCAAAAACAAGATCGATTGTTTCCTGTATGCTATCCTGATCTGCCACGCCAAGTGAAAAATCTTTGGATGACTGCGCTGCCTCCGCGCTCATCCTGCTGGCCTGCCCTTCCGGCGTATCGGAATCTTCCATGAAGAAGGCATCCTGAGAAGCCTTCTTTGTTGAAGGGAAAATAGACACGAGTCTGCAGAAAGCCAGCTGGTTTTCGTCATCCGTCACATATGCAGCAAAATCTGTGGCTTCCTTAATGTGATCCGATCCCGAAGGAACCGCAAGATTCATCAATGAGTTTTCCGAAAGACCGGAACTTCCCTTCATTGGGGCACTGATTCCTGTCCTCTTATAAATATAAGAAGCGTTTTCCTTCATATCAGACAGGGCGGAACCGGAGGAGCTGATCATTGCAAGCTTGCTGCTCTCATACAAGGCAAGCTCATCCTCCCAGTCTCCCCAGAGATTATTCGGAATTGCCTTTTGATCTGCCGCTTTCTGATACCGGACAAGCAGGTCTGCCGCTTCTTTTGTATTGAAGACCGCTTTGGTCCGTCCCTCATTCAAGATGGGAATGCCTTCTTCCATCAGAATATAGAAAAACTCATCGGGTGCAAAGAGATAAGCTCCGGTTTTATCATGAAAATCTGCCGCTTCCGCCAGTGCCTCGTCATAATCTGCAGGAGGATTTTCCAGGCCGCCCGCTTTCAGCAGCTCTTTATTATAGAACATGATCTCAGGAGACGCATACCAGGGAAAGGCATAGACGGATTCACCGATTTTTGCTGACTCCCACAGGCTTTGGGTATAAATGCTCTTCTGCTTTTCATCTGCAGTCTGATTCAGGTCTGTGAGTTTTCCCTCACCGGCAAAGGTTAAAGCCATCTGCGTATTCAGATTGACAACGTCAGGCGCTTTGCCCGCTTCGATCGCGGAGTCCAGCTTAGCGCGCATGGCATCATATTGGACATCCGTCCAATGAATCTCCACACCCGGATTTCTGTTTTCATATTCTGAAATCAGCTGTTCAAAATAATCTCTGTAATTCTCCCTGAGGTCGATTGTCCAGAAATCCAGCGCTATGCCGCCTGATGATTTCTCTCTCCCCGCGCAGCCTGAAAGCATGCCGGCAGCCAGGCACAGGCTCAGTAAAATTGCAGAACATTTTCTGTTCATGAAATTCCTTTCCAAAATGCTTCTTTCGATACCGTACAGCTATTTCAGCATAGTCGCATAATCCTTTTTCTTCATTTTAAACTTTTATAAACAAAAATAAATGGTTTCTCCTGTTTTTTATACGAAATTTTGAAAAATGCATGTCCATTCGGTTCACTTTATAATCAAATAGGGCAGGGGTATCTGATCCCCTGCCCGTTCTTCAATCCTGCACATCTGTCAGAAATGCTTTCACATAGAGTGTGACATAATACAGTTTTCCATAATAATTGCTGGATTCTCTCCGGCGCATATCCACGACGTCAACAGCCGTACCATCCTTACGCCGCAGACGATAACGCAGCTTTTGAGCTTCTGTGCTGTCCGGATTCGTTTCTTCCAGTGCCTTTTTTACCTTCAGACGGTCTTCCTCCATCACAAGATTATCGAATTTATCCAGACTGAAGCCGCGGAATTCCTCCGGCGTAGAACAGCCGCAAAGTTCATGCAGGCTCTGACTGCCGAAGAGGATTTCTTCTGACTCGTCATTGCGGTAGATGAGCATAGCGCCCGGCATGCCGCTTACCAGGTCATGAAGATTAAAGCCCAGCTGCATCCTTTTTCGCGATTCCATAGATTGTTCGTAAACCGCAACATTAGACTTGCCGCGCATCTTAACATCATAGAGGGCAGCATCTGTCCGATGACAGAGAGTGCTGAAAGGCATATGCTCTCTTTCTTTTGCTCCGGCAATACCAATGGAAACTGTATAGTCCTGGATTTCGCTGCCCGTACTGAACTTATGCGGAAGTGTAGCGAAGCGTCGGATTGCCTTCTCCACTTCTTCCTCGTTCCGGTCCGGGAAAAAAATCAGAAACTCGTCGCCGCCGTTTCGGATATAAGCCGGTTCATCGCCGAAGGTTTTTTTCAGATCATGCACCAGAGCCTGCAGTGCCCGGTCTCCGGCATCATGGCCATAGATGTCATTAATTCTCTTGAAGTTATCTATGTCCATTTCAACCAGTGTGCAGGGATCTTCCCTCTCTGCATAACCGCAGCTCTTCAGATATTCATCGCCGCCCGTACGGTTGAAAATCCCGGTCAGCTTGTCCGTTACCGAGCTGTGCCTGAGCACGTCGTTCAGTCCCTGCAGTTTCCTGGCGTTTACCTGGGCAAGTCGGTAGGACCTTATCACGTTCATCACCAGAAACGCAGCCAGAAGGCAGATAAGGTAGAGAAGAAGGACGATCCGCCAGTTATACCAGCCATCTTTTGGCTCCAGATATAAAGTCCAGATCCGATTCTCTGATTCCCCCCGGTAATACACGGGATCTCTGAGCGTCCCTGCACTGGCTGCTATGGTATCTTCTCCGTTTGAGAGAAGCGTCAGCTTGTAATTATAGCCAAGCCGCTTCATGTTGCTGATCCTGGTTTCATCCAGAAGGGAATCAATGCGGAGCTTCACAATCGTGAACCCCCAGAATGTTTCTTCCTGCTTCTCACTTCCCAGATATACCGGTTTTTCCACCAGAAGTCCATAAGTCCCGTCGCCTAAATCCAATGGACCCGCGACATTCGTTATGCCATGGTCACGGCTGAAAACAGCCGCATCGCGCGTATCTTCATTGGAAAGGAGGTCTAATCCCAGGTCGTTTCCCTCATCCTCCGGATAAACATCTGTCACCTTTCCATCCGGAGCAAGCTGGATATTGGCAACCGTATCCGACCGTCTGTATATATTGGCTGCCACATGATCGAAGTCCTGCACATCACCGCCCGATTCCTGAACGATCAAGGCCAGGGATTGCGCCGTATAAATGTAGTGATCCAGCATGGCTTCCAGACGAAGGGTATTTGCTTCCGCCGTATAACCAGCCCGTGCCCGTAAGGACTTCGCTGTATTCCTTGCATAAAGCCATGAAAAAAAAGTGCCCGCCAGAATCCCAATGATCAGTGCAAGCGCCAGGATGCGGCCGGTATTTTTTTTCTTTTTCGGTTTATAATCTTTCACTTTTTCAGGTACTTCCGGATTGCTTCTGATTTCTAACAATTATATATATTTAAGTTTAGTGCATTAACACAAAACGTGTCAAGACAGCCCCTGCGTCTGCGTCCGGTCCAGTCAAAATATCAGATTTTCTTCTGTCTTACTTAAAGGTATAATAAGAAATAAACAGGAAAAAGCATCTGCTGATTCCGCCCCATTTAATTGCATCTCCATGTTTTATTACATTTTTTACAAGTAAGGCAGGACAATATGCTTTCATCCAGAGTAATAAACCAGGCGCTCTTTGAATTGGCGCAGATTACCCAAACCTCCATCTACCTGACGGACCCGAGTGGAAATCCCCAGACCGGCTTTTCTCCTCTTCCGGATCGTCTGTCTGAAAAGATCCGTATCTTTGCTTCTTCCGATGAATCTGTTCCTCTCTTCAAGGAAACTGATCTGGCCCTTGCCCGATTCATCCGGAACAGCCGTACGGTCTACATTCTGGCTGTTACAGGAAAAAGTGCTGATTCCGTCGCAAGAATTGCTCTTTCGGAACTTTCCGCCCTGCTTTCTGCTTCTGAAGAAAGAATGGATAAGAACCACTTCATTCAGCGCGTTTTGATGGACAACGTTCTCCTGACGGAACTGCATGAAGCGGCAAAAAAACTGAAGATCCACGAAGCGGTCCCGCGCGCGGTCTGTCTTCTGGAAGCTTCCGGCGCAGAAGATGCGGACGCAGCGCTTACGGCTCTTCAGACGATGTTCGTTACTGCCGGAAGCCGACAGTTCATCTGCCGCACCGATATGCTGCAGATTGCGGTCGTCAGCGAACTCCCTGCTGGTTCCGACTGCAGCCGGGAGATCCGCAGGATTGCGGATATGCTGGGCGATATGCTGGATACACAGGCTATGATCTCTGTCCGTATAGCCTGCGGAAGTCCTGCAGACAGCCTGACCGGACTTTCTCAGAGCTATAAAGAGGCACGCATGACTATGGATGTGGGAAAGATATTCTTCCCCGATCAGAAGATCATCTCTTACGAAAATCTCGGAATCGGCCGTCTGATCTACCAGCTGCCGCCCTCACTCTGTGAAGTCTTCCTCAAAGAGACCTTCGATCATAACGTATTTAAGGAACTGGACAAAGAGTCCATGACTACCATTCTCCGGTTCTTTGACAACAATCTGAATATATCCGAGACTGCCCGCGGGCTCTACCTGCATCGCAATACACTGGTCTACCGGCTGGAGAAGCTGGAGAAGACAACCGGAATGGATCTGAGAAAATTCGACGAAGCCATGACCTTTAAAATTGCCATGATGGTCAACGACTATCTGACCTACACAAAAGAAAATCAAAAAAAATAATCGTAGCTTTCTCCTCAAATCTGCAGCGATTATTCGGAATGGGACAAGCCCATTCCTCATAAACGGGCATCCGCCTTATAGAAATAGAAAGGGGAAGCCCCTATTGAGAGTAAACTCTCGCGGGACTTCCCCTTTCTATTTCTGCGCTGCAGATTTGAATATTACATCATTCCGGGAGCCGGTGCTGCAGGTGCTGCAGGTGCGGGCTCTTTGATGGTGGATACAGCTGCTTCTGTGGTCAGAAGGCTGCTTGCTACAGATGTAGCGTTCTGAAGGGCGCTTCTGGTAACTTTTGCAGGATCAAGGATTCCTGCCTTTACCATGTCAACGTACTCTTCTTTTGCTGCATCGAAGCCGAATCCGACTTTTTCTTCTTTTACTTTGTTGATGATGACAGCGCCTTCAAGTCCGGCATTTTCAGCGATAGTCTTGAGCGGAGCTTCCAGTGCCTTTACAACGATTCTTGCACCGGTCTTCTCATCACCTTCCAGGGTGTTGGCAAAGTCAGCCAGTTCCTTCGTGCAGTGGATGTATGCGGAGCCGCCGCCTGCGATGATACCCTCTTCCACTGCAGCACGGGTAGCGTTAAGAGCATCTTCCATACGGTACTTCGCTTCCTTCATCTCGGTTTCAGTAGCTGCTCCTACGCGGACAACTGCTACGCCGCCGGACAGCTTAGCCATTCTCTCCTGAAGTTTTTCTTTATCGAAGCTGGACTTGGTAATCTCAATCTGAGATTTGATCTGGCCGATACGGTCTTTGATTGCCTGCTTGTCGCCTGCGCCATCAACGATAACGGTGCTTTCTTTCTTAATCTTAACGGATTTTGCACGACCAAGGTCTGTCATCTGCGTATCTTTCAGTTCACGTCCCAGATCGGAGGAGATTACCTGTCCGCCGGTCAGGATTGCGATATCCTGAAGCATTTCTTTTCTTCTGTCGCCATAGCCCGGAGCCTTGATTGCGCAGACCTTGAAGGTTCCTCTCAGCTTGTTGACGATCAGGGTTGACAGTGCTTCTCCTTCAACATCCTCTGCGATGATCAGAAGGCTTGCGCCGTTCTGTACGATCTGCTCAAGCAGCGGAAGGATTTCCTGAATATTGCTGATCTTCTTGTCTGTGATAAGGATGTAAGGATCTTCCAGATTGGCTTCCATCTTCTCCATATCGGTTGCCAGATAAGCAGATACATAGCCGCGATCCAGTTCCATACCTTCTACAACATCCAGCTCGGTCAGCATGGTCTTGGACTCTTCAATAGTGATAACGCCGTCATTTCCGACCTTCTCCATTGCATCCGCAATCATGTTGCCTACAGACTCGTCACCGGAAGAAACTGCTGCAACTCTGGCGATCTGCTCTTTGCCGGAAACTTTCTCGCTCATTCCCTTGATCAGTTCAACTGCCTTATCGGTAGCTTTCTTCATACCCTTTCTGAGGATAATCGGGTTAGCTCCGGCAGCCAGGTTTCTCATGCCTTCATGGATCATTGCCTGCGCAAGAACGGTCGCAGTTGTGGTACCGTCACCTGCTACATCATTTGTCTTGGAAGCAGCCTCACGAATGATCTGAGCGCCCATGTTTTCATATCCGTCTTCCAGTTCAATCTCTTTCGCGATTGTGACGCCATCGTTTGTGATGATCGGAGCGCCGTAAGATTTCTCCAAAGCAACGTTGCGTCCTTTCGGTCCCAGTGTTACACGAACTGCATCTGCCAGTTTATCAACGCCTGCCAGCAGGGAAGTTCTGGCATCCTCGCCATATTTAATCTGTTTAGCCATTGTTTTATTCCTCCTATGAAAAAACTTTTTCAGTCACTTTCTGATTACTCAACGATTGCCAGGATATCTGCCTGCTTAACGATCATATAGTTCTCGCCGTCAAGCTTAACTTCGGTTCCTGCATATTTTGAATAGATGACCTTATCACCTTTCTTAACTTCCATTTTTACATCGTCCGTGCCCGGTCCTACTTCGATTACCGTTGCTTCCTGCGGCTTCTCCTGTGCTGCGGAAGTAAGGATGATGCCGGATTTTGTCTTTTCTTCAGCCTCGACCTGTTTTAATACGACTCTGTCGCCAAGCGGAACTAATTTCATTTATATGACCTCCTTAAAAAATTGATATCTTGTTTGTGTTTATTAGCACTCGTGATGTATGAGTGCTACTCAACGATACCTATCATACTGGAAGTGCCCTTTTTCCGCAAGACTGTCCGTGTCTGTTTAGCTCAGGTTAATCTATTTTATTCTCTTTTATTCTCTTTTTTCTTCTTATTTTCTCACTTTTTCGTCGAATTATCTGCTCATACTATAAAAAAAGGATGTGCCAAAGAAGCTGTCTCTTTGGCGCATCCCATGTACCCTCTCATTTATGGATTTTCCTGCTGTCCGGTTATTTCTTTCCCGGTCTATCAGCTTTTTCCGCACGTTCTTTCTTGATGTTTGCGAGTTCTTCGAACAGATAATCGTTCAGAACTTTGATATAAGTCCCCTTCATTCCGCTGCTGCGGGACTCAATCACGCCTGCGCTCTCGAATTTGCGCAGCGCATTGACAATAACAGATCTGGTAATGCCCACACGGTCTGCAATCTTGCTTGCTACCAGTATTCCTTCCTTTCCATCCAGTTCATCAAAGATATGAATGATCGCTTCGAGTTCAGAGAAAGACAGGGTTCCGAATGCGGACTTGACGACCTGTTTCTTACGGTCCTCTTCTACGTTCTCTTCATTTACCGAGCGCATCATCTCAAGTCCCACAACGGTTGTACCATACTCGCTTACAATAATATCATCAATACTGTACGACGGGTTGGCGCGATAGATAAATACTGTGCCCAGCCTTTCACCCGCGATTTCAATCGGGTTGATGATTGCCGTAAAGCTGCCCGAAATTTCCTCGCTGAAGCCCAGCGTACTTAAATTTACATTTTCCTTGGTGGACAGAACACCCAGGAAACGGTCGTTCAGCTTATCATCTACATGGCTTCCGACCTTATCGGCTAACAGTTCGGAAATATCGTCCATCTCCGGTGATTTTGCAATGCCCAGCACCTTGCCTTTCTTGCTGATGACAAGTATATGCGATTTCAGGCATTCCTGCATAACTTCACAGATATCATTAAATACAAAGGTTGACGAATTGTTCGTGTGCAGTAATTTGTTAATCTTTCTTGTTTTATCCAGTAATTCAACGCTCATGATATGATTACCTCCTTCAGCCTGCTTATAAAAAGTTGTCTTTCCTGTTTCAGCAGAACGGTCAGAGCATAGGAAAAACAGCCTTCTGTTCTTTATGCAAGAAAAACTATGATTCAAAAAAAACGGCTGTGAGTAACCAGCCGTTTTTTTATTCTGCAACTGTATACTTTTTCTACAATCGCATTCTAACATAGTGTATTTTTTATTGCAAGTATTTTTCTGACAATTTACTTTTTTAATTGGTGAATATATGAATCCGTATTGTATTTTTATATTTTTTTATTTTTTTCAATATATCAAAGCTTTTTTGTCAGAGCATACCTCCTTATTTTTTCTTCATTTTTCTTCATTATATCCGCACTCTTTGTCCGAGCATACAAGCTTATTTCCCTTTTCAACCATGTAAGAGCCGCATTTGGGACACTTTTTGCTAACTGGCTTTGCCCAGGACATAAAATCACAGTCCGGATTGTGCTCGCATCCATAATAGATTCTGCCTTTGCGGGTCTTTTTGAGAAGAACTTCTCCTCCGCATTTGGGGCAAGCAACCCCGATCTTGACCTGATAAGGCTTCGTATTGCGGCACTCCGGAAAGCCGGGGCATGCAAGGAATTTTCCGTGCGGACCATATTTTATGACCATATGCCGTCCGCACTTGTCACAGACGACGTCAGTCTCTTCATCATTTACCTTAACCTGATCAAGTTCCTTTTCCGCTTCCAGGACAGACTCGTGCAGATCAGGCCAGAAGTTGCGGACAACGGTCTTCCATTCAACCTTACCGGTTCCGACTCCATCCAGAAGCGTTTCCATATTGGCTGTAAAGTTTACGTCTACAATCGTCGGGAAAGCTTTTTTCATCATGTCATTGACGACTTCACCCAGCTCGGTCATATATAGATTTTTCTTCTCACGGGTCACATAGTGCCGGGCAATGATCGTCGTGATGGTTGGCGCATAGGTACTGGGACGTCCGATTCCCAGTTCCTCCATTGTTTTTACCAGCGAAGCCTCGGTGTAATGGGCAGGAGGCTGGGTAAAATGCTGCTCCGGGTCGAATCCCTGCAGGGTCAGGCTGCTGTCACCGGAAATACCTGCAACATGATCATTGGTATCCTTTTTTTCTTCTTCCTCACGGTATACAGAGAGGAATCCTTCAAAAACAGTTTTTGAGGAAGAAGCTGTAAAGATATACTCTCCTCCCGAGATACGCACCTGGTTTACTTCAAATTCCGCCGCTGCCATTCTGCTGGCTACAAAGCGCTTCCAGATTAACTGGTAGAGACGGAACTGATCTCTGGACAAATACTGTTTGATCAGAACCGGACTGCGGTTTACGTCGGTAGGGCGGATCGCTTCATGCGCATCCTGGGCATTGCGGTTTTTATTTGCCGTAGTTACCGTTTCGGAAACGAACTCATCCCCATACTGCTTCGCAATATAAGTCCTGGCTGCCAGGTCCGCTTCGTCGGAAATACGGGTAGAATCTGTTCTCAGGTAAGAGATCAGACCAACCGTACCCTCTCCGTTGACGTCGACACCTTCATAAAGCTGCTGGGCAATCTGCATGGTCTTGTAGGTAGAAAAGCCCAGAGTCTTGGAAGCTTCCTGCTGCAGGGTAGACGTTGTAAACGGCAGAGGCTGCTTTCTGGTCCGACTGCTTTTTTTTATAGAAGAAACTCCGAACCTGACGCCTTCCAGTTCTTTTACAATGGCATCCAGTTCCGATTTTGAAGCAATCTCAATCTTTTTATCACCCTTGCCGTAAAAATGGGCGGTAAGAGGCTTTTTCTGTCCTTCTACGGAAAAAGAAGCATCCAGGCTCCAGTATTCTTCCGGTATGAACGCCGCAATTTCTGCCTCACGATCCGCGATGATCCGGAGCGCAACAGACTGAACGCGTCCTGCTGACAGGCCTCTCTTGATTTTTTTCCAGAGCAGGGGGCTGATCTCATAACCAACCATGCGGTCCAGACATCTTCTGGCCTGCTGCTCATCAACAAGATTCATATCGATATCGCGGGCATTTTTCAGGGAGTTCTTTACCGCCGTCTTTGTAATCTCATTAAACGTAATCCGGCAGGTCTTCTTGCCCTCAAGGTCCAGAGCCTGGGAAAGATGCCATGAAATTGCCTCTCCTTCACGGTCCGGGTCGGTTGCAAGATAGACTTTCTTCGCCTTGGACGCCGCTTTTCTAAGAGACGCAAGGATAGGTCCTTTTCCGCGGATGGTGATATATTTCGGTTCGAAATCATTGTCTACGTCAATACCCAGACTGCTCTTGGGCAGATCCCTGACGTGACCGTTCGAAGCCATAACGGTATAGTTCGACCCCAGAAATTTCTTCACCGTCTTTACTTTGGTCGGCGACTCTACAATAACAAGATTTCCAGCCAAAACAACTTCCTCCAGAACATTTCAAGCTTATTCTATCAGGCATGCGGACATGCCCATTCGACTCGCATTTTGCGACGATAACGGTCACACTATAACGCAATTTTTTTTTTCGTGCAAGACCTCTTGACACAAGTGTTCGAAAAGCGCATACTGAGCTCATAATTTTTATGTCAATTTAATCTTTTTCAGCTTTTTCTCTGAGGCTTCTGCCTCGTCTGAAGAAATTTCTTTCCTATTCATTTTCTCTTTCATTTTTTATAGCTGTTCCCCGCATTTTTGTTTTCATTTTTTTTTGCTTTCTCTTCTTCTCTTTCCGGCATTGCAAGGTCTCTGTCTTTTGCAGCGTTCAAAACCAATTTTCAACATTTGTAGAAAAACGAGGTGATTTTATTATGTACTGCAGTATTCTCTCTGCTGCCATCTGCGGCATTGAAGCTCTGCCTGTCCGTGTAGAAGCAGACGTCAGCGATGGCCTTCCTGTTTTCAATATGGTCGGTTACGTTTCTTCCCAGGTACGGGAAGCCCAGGACCGGGTCAGAACGTCTCTCAAGAATATCGGTCTCTCCATGCCTCCGAAAAGAATTACCATCAACCTGTCTCCCGGCGTCATCCGCAAGGAAGGCACCCGTTTTGACCTTCCCATAGCAGCTGCGGTTCTGGCTGCCCTCAGCAGGATTCCGGCAGCTTCCCTTCTGAACACAATGCTGATTGGTGAATTAAAGCTGAACGGAGGCGTCCTGGGTATTACCGGCGTTTTGCCCAGCGTATTAAAAGCCCGGGAGAGCGGATGCCGGTGCTGCCTGATCCCTTACGATAACCTGCGCGAAGGGCTGTGCATTGATGGCATCCGGGTTGTGGGAATCCGAAGCCTGCAGGACCTGATCGATTTCTGCACCGGCCGCCTGAAGGAACTTCCGCCGCCTCGTGAAACGTACTATCCGCCGGCGCATCTGCCGGATTTTTCAGATATCCGGGGACAGGATTCTGTAAAACGTGCCTCTGTTATTGCCGCCGCCGGTTTTCATAATCTGCTCATGTCGGGTCCGCCCGGTTCCGGTAAATCCATGGCCGCCCGGAGGATTCCTTCTATCATGCCGCCTCTTTCTGAGGAAGAGAGCCTGGAGCTTTCACAAATATACAGCATCGTTGGAAATCTGCCTGCCGGAGACCCCTTGCTTCACGCCAGGCCTTTTCGTTCCCCTCATCATACGATTTCGGAATCCGCCCTGACAGGCGGCGGTCTTCATCCCCGACCGGGCGAGATTACCCTTGCCCATCACGGCGTTCTTTTTCTGGACGAATTGCCTGAAATGAATCCTCATACGATTGAACTTCTGCGTCAGCCCCTGGAAACGCATGACATAACCATTGCCAGAAGCGGAGGCACCTATACTTTTCCGGCGTCTTTTCTGCTCGTTGCAGCTATGAATCCCTGTCCCTGCGGCTACTATCCTGACCGCAATCGCTGCCGCTGCACCATGAACGATATTGACCGATACCAGGCAAGAATCAGCCATGCCTTCCTGGACCGTATCGATCTTCGGACAGATGTGAAACCCGTTTCCTATGACGACCTGGCAGATTCGACGCCGGGGTCCCAATCCTCTTCCTCAATGCGGGAAATGGTCATCGAAGCCTGCGAAATACAAAAAGAGCGCTATAAAAAATATGGAATCCGGTTTAACAGTCAGATGACCCCTTCCGATATCCGCCGCTTCTGCCCCCTGTCCCCGGAGGCTTCCGCCATCCTTCAAAACGCCTTTTCCAATCTCGGCATGAGCGCCAGGGCTTATCATCGGGTCCTCAAGGTTGCGCGTACCATCGCTGATCTGGATAGCAGCGAACTGATCTGTCAAAGCCATATTGAAGAAGCTTTATATTTCCGTTTCCGTGAAAACCAAACAGAATAAAAAAGAAAGAAGGGTTACTATGTATCAGAATTTTGCAGTACTTGATCCGAAAGATTTACAGTCCCCAATATATAAGATGACAGAAGAAGAAAAGGGCTATCCAAGCCAGTTCTCGGGACTTCCCGGCATGCCCTCTTCCTTCTATTATATCGGAGAGCTTCCCGACCCTGCCCTTCCTTCGGTCGCAATCGTTGGAGCAAGGGCATGTTCTGCCTATGGAAGGCGCGAAGCTTTTCGCTTTGCCCGAGTACTGGCCGGTCACGGCGTTCAGATCATCAGCGGAATGGCTGAAGGAATTGATTCCTGGTCACAGCGGGGCGCCATTGAAGGAGGCGGCAAAACCTATGCTGTTCTGGGCACCGGCCCGAACGTCTGCTATCCCAGGTCTTCCCTGGACCTGTATCAGAACATCATCAAAAACGGTGGAATTTTCTCTGAATTCGAGCCCGACAGTCCACCCAAAGCCTGGCATTTTCCACTCCGCAACCGTATCATCAGCGCTTTTGCAAATATTGTTCTGGTAATCGAAGCCCGCCGTAAAAGCGGTTCCTTGATCACAGCCGATTATGCTCTGAACCAGGGAAAAACCATCTATGCTGTTCCCGGTTCCAACCATTCCGCTCTCAGCCAGGGCACCAATCACCTGATTGCCCAGGGTGCCGGCGTTGCCACAAGCCCGGAAGCCATTCTTCTGGACCTGGGCCTCCTGTCTCAGGAAGAAATCACTCAGTATGAGAAATGCCAGGAGGAAGAACAAGAAAGAGCCCAGGAGGCGATCAATTATTGCGGATCCGGTTCGGATTTTGAACTTCCGGACTCTGTTACCGACAAAGATACTTACAGAAAAGTCATATCTACCCTGGACAGGAAACCGCAGTGTGCTGAAGAGATCGCCGCTAAATGCGGTGCCTCCTTTGCCGACGTCTGCAGGATTCTCATGCAGCTCTGCATATCCGGCCAGGTTCTCGAAGAAGCTCCGGGATATTATTGCAAGCTTGACGCGGAGCATGAGTTTTTGACACTGTAATCATAAAAAAATGGTGAAACCGGGACAAGTGCACTTTACATGTCAGGAAAAGCTGGTATATACTGGGTTACACGCTGTTTGGATGAAGCGCTGTAAAACAGTGATGCTTAAGCGGCGTATCTTATAATTCCAGCTGATAAGGAAATTTTTTTGCATGAAGATTGAGAAAATAAATGACAGCCAGATTCGCTGCACGCTGACAGGGGAAGACCTGAAAAGCCGCAATATTTTTCATATGAGTGAGCTGGCTTACGGTTCCCAGAAGGCACGTTCCCTGTTTCACGATATGATGGAACAGGCTTATGCAGAGTATGGTTTCAACAGGGATAATGCCCCTCTTACCATCGAAGCCATCCCCACTTCTTCTGACAGCATCGTCCTCATCATCACCAAAGTAGACGATCCTGAGGAACTGGATACCCGCTTCTCGCGCTTTACCAAGGGGGATGAAGAAGCGGATGAAAAAGAAGAGCTTCCCTCCTATCTTGGAGCGGACGACATTATCGATCTCTTCAACCGCATTCGTGAGGCAAGAGAAAATATAGCAGAGGACATGGACAAGAGTACTGCCGAACAGGCAGGAAACGAGCAAAGCGAGCTCTCAGCTGCAGACGGAGCCGGACTGAAGTCCTCCGCTAACAGCCGCCGGGAAGATGAACAGGGTCAAACAGAAAAGCATGTCGGAGAACCGGGTGCCGGCGCCCTTCCTCCGCGAACGATTCTTCATCTTTTCTGCTTCTCTTCTCTTGATACTGTTATTGAAGCAGCTCACGCACTTACCGGAATGAAGATCGGACGCAACCTCCTCTATAAAGTCACAAGACGAGGCCAGGAAGAATACCTGCTTCTGCTTTATCCCGGAAAAGGAATGGAAATGGAATTCAACCGCCTGTGCAATGTTCTGTCAGAGTACGGAAGCGGAAGGATTTACAGCAAGGCGGAAGAGTCTCTTCTCTCCGAGCATGGGCAGCTTCTCCTGAAGAGAAAGGCTTTGCAGACACTTGCCGAATTTTAACTTTCTAAAACGCAAGAAAGAGAAGCGCAATTCTTAAGATCGCGCTTCTCTTTCTTTTATTTATCCTGCATTCTTTATCTGACTCAGTCTTTTTTTCTATGGTTTGTGTCCAAATGGTTTCCAGCCGTTTATCTGCTTTCCTGTGTCAGATACTGGCGGATACTGTCCATAGCCTGCTGCTCGTCCGGTCCGTTTGCGGTTACTGTTACGTTTTCGCCGTTGTCCAGACCAAGGGTCATCATGCCCATGATACTCTTGGCATTGACGCACTTGTTTCCGCTCTCAAGATGGATTTCACTCTTATACTGGCTGGCTACCTGTACGAGCATAGCAATCGGTCTCGTTTCCAGACCATTTGAAATCTGAATCTGAACCGCTTCCTTTATCATTTCAGCTTCCTCCTGTAATTATCGTAGAGAATCAGCAATCTCATGAAGCTTTCTCAGCCTGTGATTTACTCCGGATTTACCGACGGGCGGGTCAAGCATAGCTCCTAGTTCTTTCAAAGTTGCCTCCGGATATTGTAACCTCACTTCAGCAATTTCGTCAAGATTATTTGACAGCTTAGAGAATCCCAGTTTTTTTTGTATCAGTCGGATGTCCTCAATCTGCCTGGCTGATGCGTTCGCTGTTTTTTCAATATTTGCTGTTTCACAGTTGACCCTGCGGTTGACACTGCCACGGACTTCCTTCACAACTCTTTCATTTTCAAATTGCAGCATGGAAACGCCCGCATCCATAAAGCCGATCAGATCGGCTATGGCGGAACTTTCCTTCACGTAAGCCACATAGCTTTCTTTTCTCTGAATGTCCCGGGCTTCAATTCCCAGACTTTCAATGATCCTTACGACCTGACCTGCTGTTTCCCGGTTTGGACAGACGATTTCATAATGGTATGACCGCCGGGGATCGCTGACCGACCCTCCTGCAAGAAAGGCGCCGCGAAGAAAAGACCTTCGGCAGCATTCTTTTTGCAGCAGAATTCTGTGGACCGGCTGGCCCGGTCCTGTAATTCTTCCATCTTTGTCCAGAATTCTCAGAGCCAGCAGGATGCGTCTGCAGTCTTCCATCGTACCCGGAGCAACCTGAAATGGTCCTTTTTCTCTTGCAGTCAGGATTCCTACGTCTGACAGGTCGAAGCATTTTCGCAGTAAAACCGCAATTTTTACTGCAATCTCTTCGTGTTCTGTAACAAAGAGGACTCTTGAACCATCTGCCGGCAGTCTGCCCAGAAAAACGTAAAGGGCCGCAAGCTCAGCAATCATGCAGTGCCTTGCTGAGGGAACTTTGCCGGCAAGTTCTTCTTTTACTTCAGATGAATAAGACACGTTACCTGTTCCTCGCCAGATCCAGATGCTGGATTTTCACACCGTAGTCTCCGGAAGCCTCCTCGAGCCTCTTATAAAGCTGCCCGGCCAGCGTGACTGAACGGTGCCTGCCGCCCGTGCATCCGATAGAGATAACCAGCTGGTTCTTGCCTTCCCGGATATAATTAGGAATCAGGAAACTTACCATATCATAGAGCTTGTCAATAAAAATCTGCGATGCTTCCTGCTTCATAACAAAGTCAGAGACCGGCTTATCCAGGCCGGAAAGTTCCTTCAGTTCGGGCACATAGTAGGGATTGGGCAGGAAGCGTACGTCAAAGAGCAGGTCTGAATCTTTTGGAATGCCATATTTAAATCCAAAGGAAAGAATCGTTATCATCAGGCTCTTAAAGTCCTTATCCTCCAGAAAAATCTGTTCAACCTGACTTTTGAGTTCCCTTGTCAGCAATCTGGAAGTATCCAGTACATAGTCTGCTTCTTTTTTCAAAAACGCCGTCATCAGTCTTTCGCCGGCAATGCCTTCCTCAATCCGACTGCCCTTTGCCAGAGGATGCGTACGGCGCGTTTCCTTGAACCGCCGGATCAGCGTTGCATCATTCGCTTCCAGAAAAAGCAGCTTGTAAGGAATTTCTTTTTTCTTAAGCGTGTCAAAAGCCTTCTCGATGTCTTTCAGTCTTGAACCGCTTCTGATATCAACACCGATTGCAACCTTCGTAAACGTGCTGTTCTCCATCGTAAGGGCTACGAACTTATCAATCAGCGGGATCGGGAGGTTATCTACGCAAAAAGCTCCCCTGTCTTCCAGAACCTTCAGGACCGTACTTTTGCCTGCTCCCGACATTCCTGATACGAAAATAATCTGAAGTGCCATATACTCATCTCCTTCAGCAGCCAAGGAACCGAACCTCCGGTTCCAGATGTACATGATACTTCCCTTCCACCGTTTCCTGCACCTTATGCATCAACTCCAGCATTTCCCTGCAGCTTGCATGTCCTTTATTGATCAGAAAACCGCAATGTTTTGTCGAAACCTCCGCGTCACCGACGCAAAAGCCGGCAAGGCCGCAGTCCATGATCAGTTTTCCTGCAAAAAAACCTTCCGGCCTTTTAAAAGTACTGCCTGCGCTCGGATATTCGAGCGGCTGCTTGTCCTGACGCGCCCTTAAGTTGCCGTCCATCCTCTCGCTGATTTCTTCCGGATTTCCATTCTGAAGCTCCAGAACAGCCGAAACCGCGGTCCAGTCTCTGTCCATCAGAATACTGGAACGATAACCGAATTCCATCTGTTCCCCCGTCAGGGTCCTTTCATTTCCGTTCTCCAGAAGAACGGTGACTGACTTTACCAGGTCCTTCATTTCACCGCCATAAGCCCCGGCATTCATGACAAGTGCTCCGCCCAGCGTACCCGGGATTCCATATGCAAACTCAAGACCTGCAAGACCATTCTTTTTTGCAAAAACAGCAAGCTGTGTCAGCGGAGCGCCTGCGCCTGCGGTAATTTTTCCACTGCGGCAGCTGAGATTTGTAATATTTTTTGTACAAAGTATGCAGCCTCGATATCCCTGATCGGATACCAGAAGGTTGCTTCCGTTGCCCAGAACAAAAAATTCCCCGCCTGCTTTTTTTAAAAGGTGCAGGCATTCTGAAAGTTCTCTGGCAGATCTCGGAAGGACAAAATAATCGGCCGGTCCGCCGATGCGAAAGGTAGTATGCCTGCTCATGGGTTCATCCATCAGCACATTATCGCTGCCGACGATTTTGACTAGTTCACGGTAAATATCAGATTTCACTTTATTATTTTTTCCTATCTGTTATTGATTTCCTGCCGGCTCACCGTTTCCTGTCACAGTTCCCTCCCAGTCTGCGGTCGGGTTTTCAGAAGAGGAAGTAGAAGCCGGTTCCTCTGACACATTGTCATCCGGCGCCTCGGAAGAAGATTCCACGCTTTCGTCCCCCTTCTCCGTATTCTCCTGCTTCTCTTTGGAAGAGGTCCGGTCCGCAGCGCCTTCATCAAGCTGCTGCTGAAGCGATTTTATTATTGCCTTCTGAGAATCGATTTGGTTCGCATATTCATTCAGTCTCTGATTCGCCTGACTGCTGACATTTTTTTTGACGGAAGGAGCGATCAGAAGCCAGGATACCAGAATCCCGATTACGAGACCCAGCACAATATTAAGAACTGCGCCGATTGCATTGGCGTTGTAAACCGTTACAGAACGCGATACAAACTCTCCGTCGTCCTCCTCCATTCCACCGTTTGGTCTGTCCTTGCCGTAAAGATTCGTCGTTCTGCCTGTCATCCGGTCAACTTCTGCTATATAGCGAAGCGTCGTCGGGTTCAGCCGGTCTATTCGCAAGGCTTTCTTCAGCATTTTTCTGGCATGGCTGGTCTTTCTGTTCTGAATATCCAGAAGGGCAAGCAGCTGATAAGCCTTGACAAATTTTGGATTGTCCGCAAGAGCTCTTCGAAGCCCTTCGGCAGCGATATCCCGATTGCCGTTCCGGCATTGCCTCAGTGCTTCATTGTACTTGCGGATAGACGAATTGACAGCCTTGAGACGGTTCTGATCCTGACGGACGTTCTGAATATAGTCTGCCGCAGGATTATTTTCCGGCTTCAGATTCGTGCTCAGGACCCACTGGCACAGAGCGGCGGCAATTTCTCCCTGCTCATAGTAAATAAGTCCCAGAAGATTCCGCGCTTCAATATGGTTCTTATCAAACTGCAGTGCCGTCTTCAGTTTTTCCGCGGCACCTGTCAGGTCTCTTAATCCTGCCCGGTCCAGTCCTTCGTTATAATTCGCGTTGGCGGCTATCCTTGCCTTATCTTCTACGGGAGTCATACGAACCCTCCTTGCGGCGTTCCCCGGAGGAACTGCCGTTTCTCCTGCGCATAAGATCGAGTACGTCTGACAGATCGCGGCTTGTAGCCTCATCCTCTACGTCGCTGATGTCCATACAGGGTTTGAATTTCTTTAATTCCTGATCAAAATCCAGCATAGCTGATGGTTCTCCTTTACCTGCAGCAACCAAATTTCTATGTCCTTGTGCAGTTACGCTGACAATGAAATTAACGATAGTGGCGGTTTATCCAGTCTTTTACCATTCCGGCAAGATAGAGGGATCCGACGCAGAAAAGCAGGCCGCCGCCTTTTTTCTTATAAGCACAGTCAAAAGCCCTGCCCGGATCGTCCATTGCAGTAACGTCCTTTACCCCAAATCGGCGGAAAAGATCTGCCAGCATTTCCGGATTCGATCCTCTAGGACCCGGTATGGTCGCCGTGACGACTCTCTCCGGTCTGACTCCTTCCGCAATTTCGCGGATCATATCATCATACAGTTTATCATTAACCGCTGAAAACAGGATTGTAATCTCGTGTTCCTTATGGAAGTCCGCCACGGTCGCAACAAACTGGGCTATGCCGTCGATATTATGCGCCCCGTCGATCACCACTCCCGGCAGAACAGTCTCCATACGACATGGCCATACCGTTTCATGGATGCCTTTTTCCAGCTTTTCGACCGGAATGTTGTGCTCCTTCTCCAGGAGCAGCATAGCCATGAAAGCAAGGGACGCATTCATCATCTGATAGCGGGCTACGGATGGTATGGTAAGTCTATAAGTCCGTCCATCCCCGGTATGAAAGTCGAAAGTAATCCCCTTCGCTGCAACTTCCTTTTCCTCATAACGTTCCATAGTCAGAGGATAAGCCGGGCTCTTCTGTTCCTTTGCCCTGGCGGCGATCACGTCGGCAGCTTCCTTCACGTGCGCATCATATATGACCGGAATGCCCGGTTTTATGATGCCGGCTTTTTCAAAAGCAATTTTTGCAATCGTATCTCCCAGGTACTCCGTATGGTCCAGACTGATGGACGCTATAATTGATGCGAGCGGATGTTTTATAACATTGGTCGCGTCCAGCCGCCCGCCCATGCCGACTTCCAGTACGCAATAGTCGACCTGTTCTCTTTGGAAGATCAGAAGGCACATCAAAAGCAGCGTTTCGAAATAAGTCGGATGGTCATCCCCTTCCTTTTTTGTCTCCTCTACTGCTGCCATGACCCGCTCAAAAGACCAGACCAGGAGATCATCGCTAACCGGAACCGTATTAATCTGAAACCGTTCATTGATGCGGATCAGATGAGGACTGGTAAACATTCCAACCTTATATCCTCCCTGCTGCAGCATGGAATTCAGATAAGCGCAGACGCTTCCTTTGCCGTTTGTTCCAGCCACATGAAGGATCTTCAGATTCTTTTCCGGATGATCCAGCTTATCAAGGAGCCGGTCTGTATGGTCCAGCGTCGTTTTTTTCGTGAATTTCGGGATACTGTCAATATATGCGACTGCAGATTCGTAATCCATAGCACCTGTTTCCTCACTTGCCGAAATAGAAAAATCCTATAAATCCTGTAAACGGCAGTTTTTTAATAACCGTCTATCATCTCGCTGTTTATCCTATCGAAAAAACGGTCTTTTATCCTTGCCTACTGCTTTACCAGATCTCTCATGTAATAGCGTCTTGTCCTGGTCAGCATTTTTTTCGTCGAAGAATTACTTTGCTGGGCGACTGCAAGAATCGTGTTCGTTCTTAATGGTTTTTCCTGCTTGGGCAGGATCAGGGTATTCTGATTGACGTAAACGGTATCTTCCGCCATGACTTTATCGACTTCAACCCTGCTGGAAGCAGTGAAGTTTGTGCCGTAGACGTAATAATTTCCGTCTCCCATAGCTTTGATGCCTGTTATCGTTACCGGCTGAGCCCCCATCCTCATGCGGGTTCTTTTAAAGGGATTCTCCCCATCGTAAATGTACTGCTTCCCATACAGCATATCATACTGAAGAAGCTCCAGGTCAGCCTGGTAATAATCGGTCTGCATCCTTGCCTGATGGTAAACCGGCAGCGTTCCGGTATGGATGCCTGCCCTTGCCAGAGCTTCCGCTCCAATCTGATAGGACGCGTAATTTCCGTCCTCTTTCTTAAGGCCATAATTATCCCAGATAATATAAGGCGTGGAATAAAGACTCCAGTTTGTGAGATCACTCTCTTTCAGGCCCATTGTAGGCAGATGGTCTCCATACATGACCAGGACCACCGGCTCATCATACTGGTAGAGATAGTCGGTAAGCTTATGAACAAATTCATCCATCTGGGAAATCTGCTCACAGTAGTATTCCCATGAATAGTTATTCTTAGTTCGGTTTTCCGCACCGGTCACCGTAATTTCCTTATTTGTGACAATGTCCTCTGTCGGATAATCACCATGTCCCTGAACAGAAACGGTATAGATGTAATCCTTTCCGGCAGTGGACGAAAGGCACTTCATTATTTCATTTGTCAGGATATGGTCTTTGACCCAGCCCGTCTCGGTCACATCTGAGATATCGCGCATATACTCTTCCGATGTGAAGGAATCAAAGCCCAGATTGGGATAAACTGACCTCCTGCCGTAGAAATTAGCCTCGTTATTATGAATCGCATGCGTCGTGTAGCCTATTTTTTTGAGGTCATAGGGAATGGACTCACATGTGGTTTCCTTGAGAATGGTTTTGTAAGGATATTCGCCTGCTCCAAAATACCTGAGGCTCATACCTGTTATCGCTTCAAACTCTGTATTTGCCGTACCGGCTCCAACCACCGGGACCTGCAGATAGCCGGAAGAATACTCCTTCTGCAGCTTGTGGAAATAAGGAATCGGGTCCTTGGAAATATTAAGGAAGCGCACCGTTTCCGGATCAAAAAAGGATTCCAGCTGGAGAAAAATGACGTTGGGGCGAACTCTCCTCACGCCCTCCTCGCTGTCCATTTTCCGGGCGTTCTCCATATAATCCTTATCTTCCTTATCGATATAATGAATCAGCTGTTCAGAATATCCATTGGGCTTGCTGATTCCGGTATCCAGGAGAGTAACCGAAAAGCAGTAAGGAAGACCGTAATTTTCATAAGAAGCAGCGATGTTGCTGAAATAATTGTTCAGCACACGCTTCTGAATACCGACAACCGTAGATCCTGCCAGCAGCCCTGCGCTGATCACAATAATCAGTACATCCAGAGCCAGGTTTCTCTTCCCTTTGTAGCGCGGTCCTTTTATTCCAAGCCAGACCATAAATACAGCGAGAGCAATCAGAAGGGCAACGATCAGGACAAAAACCGGAGGGGCAATATAGTTGGCCATGACCTTCTTCGCATCACTTAAGAGTCCCAGGTCCTGTCCTGTAAAGGGAGTAACCCGGTTAGCCAGAATGATGCTGTTCGTCACGCCCAGCAGGAACCAGATCATCATAACGATAAAGCGTACCAGCGTCCTTCTGCGGAACAGGAAGCAGACGGAAGTTGTCGTGAAGATCAGCAGCGCATTATATAGAAATACCAGCGTCCGCCCTGTCATGAAAGCCCATGCCTGCAGAAAAGAATGGCGCGACATGGTTTCCATAATGAAATAGAGGATACAGCAGCCCAAAAACTGAATCGGGACGGAAAAGCGGTTGCAGAAAGCAATCGCTTTCTCACGTCTTGTCAGCATCTGCTCTACCGACTCCTGTATCTTTTTCTTTTCTTCTCTGAGGCTCTCCTCTTTTTCTTCCGGAGTCTCTTCGGGCGCTTCTGCCCGTTCTTTCGCCTCCTTGAGATTCTTCAGGAAATCCTCACTGCTGTTTTTTTCAGCAATGCCTTTTTTTTCAGCACTGCTGCGTTCTTCAGAACCGCTGCTTTCTCCGGCCTTCGTTTCCCTGATCCGGTCTGTTACGTTTGTTTTTTCAGATTTCTTACTGCCAAGATGTTTTTTCAAAAAATCTTCTGCCTTCTTTTTGCGTCATACTGCTCTTGCTCAGCGGCTGCGGAAATGTCTGAGACGCTCTTCTACCTTCTCAAGCATATCGGTATATTTAGCAAGTTTTTCTTTCTCCTCTGCAACCTTTTCAGCCGGAGCCTTGCTTAGGAATTTTTCATTGCCAAGCATTCCGTGAGAACGCTTCAGTTCTCCCTGAAGCCTCTTTTCTTCCTTCTCCAGTCTCTCAATCTCCTTGTCAATATCGACCAGGTCGGAAAGCGGAATATAGAGCATGGCTCCCGGCAGAACAGCCGATACTTCATCCGGATCGATGCCGGTCTTGTCCTGCTGAAGCGTCAGCTTCTCTGCATTGGCAAGCTTAAGCAGCATGGGTTCTGTAGCCTTGAAAGAATCCAGTATTTTCTTATTTTCGGAAACGACCGTCAGCGATACCTGTCTCCTGGGCTCTACGTTCATAGAAGTCCGGATATTGCGGACGCCTCTTACTGCAGCTTTCATGGTTTCTACGCCTTCCGCTGCCTCAGGGAATTCTCTGTCGTTTCTGTATACCGGCCAGGAAGCAGTCATAATCGTTTCCTCATCCGGGTTCAGGGTACAGTAAATCTCTTCAGTAACAAATGGCATGAAGGGATGCAGAAGCTTCAGTGCTTCAGAAAGAACCGTCTTCAGAACAGCAAGTGCCTGATGGCGTTCTTCGCCGCTTCCGTTATAGAGGACAGGCTTCATCATCTCAATGAACCAGTCGCAGTATTCCTCCCAGATGAAGTCGTAAACCTTCTGGACCGCAATGCCCAGCTCGTACTTCTCCATGTTTTCGGTTACTTCTTTAATGACGCCGTTCAGGCTGTGAAGAATCCACTTAGATGCCAGGCTCAGGTTTCCGGTCGGAGCGTCTGCCGGCAGCGTATCCTTCTCCAGGTTCATCATTACAAATCTGGATGCATTCCAAATCTTATTGGCAAAATTGCGGGAAGCTTCTACACGCTCATTGTAGAAACGCATATCATTGCCGGGAGCATTTCCGGTCATAAGCGTCAGTCTCAGGGCGTCCGCGCCATATTTATCAATAATCTCAATCGGGTCGATTCCGTTTCCCAGCGATTTGCTCATCTTGCGTCCCTGAGAATCGCGGACAAGTCCGTGAATCAGAACGTGATGGAAGGGAACCTCGCCTGTCTGCTCTATTGCGGAAAAAACCATGCGGATAACCCAAAAGAAGATGATATCGTATCCGGTTACCAGCACGTCGGTCGGATAAAAATATTCCAGCTCCGGCGTTTTTTCCGGCCATCCCAGTGTAGAGAAAGGCCAGAGCGCAGAGGAGAACCAGGTGTCAAGCGTATCTTCCTCCTGTTTGAAATGATGCCCGCCGCATTTGGGGCAGGTATCCGGCGCTCCGCCTCTTCTTACGACCATCTCGCCGCAGTCCTGGCAGTAATATGCCGGAATCCGGTGGCCCCACCAGAGCTGCCTGGAAATACACCAGTCGCGGATATTGTCAAGCCAGTGGGTATAAGTCTTGCCATAGCTTTCCGGTACAAACTTAAGTTCACCGGAATCCAGGGCTTTCTGCGCAGCTTCGCCCATTTCCTTCATGCGGACAAACCACTGGGGCTTGATCATGGGCTCTACGGTCGTATGGCAGCGGTCATGCGTACCTACCGCATGCGTATGCGGAACGACCTTGACCAGAAGACCCAGCTCTTTCAGGTCTTCAACCATAGCCTTGCGTGCTTCGTAACGATCCATGCCTGCATACTTGCCGCATTTATCATTCATGGTCGCGTCATCGTTCAGGATATTGATTTCCTCCAGATTATGACGCTTGCCAACTTCAAAGTCGTTGGGATCATGTGCCGGCGTGATCTTAACGCAGCCGGTACCGAATTCCTTGTCTACGTAGTCGTCTGCTATAACCGGAATCTGACGATCTGTCAGCGGCAGCTGCAGCATCTTGCCTACCAGGTCTTTATAACGTTCATCCGTTGGGTTGACCGCCACAGCCGTATCGCCCAAAAGAGTCTCCGGACGGGTCGTTGCAATTTCTACAAACCTGCCGGGCTCGCCGACGATCGGATAATTAATATGCCAGAAGAAGCCGTCCTGGTCGACATGCTCTACTTCCGCATCAGAGAGAGAAGTCTGGCACTTGGGGCACCAGTTAATGATACGGCTTCCCTTGTAGATCCATCCCTTCTCATAAAGGCGGCAGAAAACCTCCTCGACTGCTTTGGAACAGCCTTCATCCATGGTAAAGCGTTCCCTCTCCCAGTCGGCGGAGGATCCAAGCTTGCGCAGCTGCTTCATGATGCGGCTGCCATACTCATCCTTCCACTGCCAGCAATATTTAAGGAATTCCTCGCGGCCAATCTCATGCTTGTCAATTTCCTTATCCTTGAGCATGTTGGTAACCTTAACCTCGGTCGCGATTGCGGCATGATCAGTTCCCGGCTGCCAGAGAGCTTCGTAACCCTGCATTCTCTTAAAACGGATCAGGATATCCTGCATGGTATTGTCCAGTGCATGGCCCATATGAAGCTGGCCTGTTACGTTTGGCGGCGGCATTACAATGGTAAAAGGTTTCTTATCTCTGTTTACCTGGGCGTGAAAATATCCATTATCAAGCCATTTCTGATAAAGGCGGCTTTCGATTTCGCCGGGGTTATAAGTTTTCGCCAGCTCCTTGCTCATTTAAATTTCCTCCATTTATATGAAAAAAACACCTCTGAAGACCATATATTCCTGTATAAGGGCACACGAAATGCACATTACATCATAATAGGTAGAAAAGGGGGGTTTGTCAATGAAGTTAAAAGCAAAAAAAATAAGCCTCATCATGAGACTTTTCTATCTTCCATAATATTTATCAGAGGGGTGTTTACTTCAAATCCGAAAGCGCAAAGTCAAGCGGAAATCCGCTTCATCATTTTTGCGGAGGACAACGAAACGGAATTAACTCTGGATCCCGTATTCGAAGTATTCCACCCTGCCGTTAAACGATGCAAAAATTCCTTCTCGAAGGTTTCCGGCGGAGTGAATATACTCGTTCGGCTTTTCCATATCTGATGGACAAGTGGAAAGCTTTGCTCGGAAGCTACAACCTTATACCCGGATAAGCAGGTTTCCTGACTTGCGGATCAATGCTCTGCACGCCTTCTCATATGCGCGGACATACAATGGATCATTGTGCATTGCTCCCCGTTTACAGTGACCGGATCGTTCAGGATTCACACCTGATTCCCTCTCAATACTAAAAAAGCATTTCACTTATTGGGCTGATATGAAATTTAAGCACGAATTAATAGTAGCAGACTGCTGCTGTCTTGTCAATCACAAGAAAAATTCTTTATTGTGACTTTGCTGTGACCTTTTCTGTTTTGCATCTGTTCCATTGCAGTATCCTATTGATAAAGCTGAAGCATCTGAACCAGGATTGTCTTGCTTTTCAGAGGTCGGTCCAGGATTCGCCGCATAGATTTTTCGGCTATTTCTCCCAGTTCTCTCTGCAGACTTTCGCTAACATTGAATGTAAACAGTTTTTCCAGCGGAACAGAAGAAATAAAGCGGCAGGTGTAGCGCGCTGAATCCGACATTTCACCGCTTTCGTAAGAAAAATCTCCGTTAATGGTCATAAGCCGTATTTCATAGATTCTTCTTACCAGCTCGTTGGGAATCCTGCTGTCCAGAAGAATCTTAAGCGTGACGTAAAGGAGATTAAGGGTGTCCGTTCCATCTACCCCTTCCTGGGAATAAAATTCAGCGAAATCCAAAAAATAATAACCGTAATAAACCTCAGGCTGCCTGGCCGCGATTTCTGTAAAATAATCCATAGCATCGACATGGACCAGACTATACGAATTTCTGCCGGGTTTTAGAACGAAACTGCCAAGAACAAAGGTATTAGAAGCTGCCATCAGAGTACTGCCCGGTCTCCTCGCCCCATGCGCAAACGCCGTAATCCTGCCCAGCTCCCTGGTCAGAATTACAAGCCGTCTGTCATTTTCTCCGATTGGAAAGGCCTGCAGGACCATACCCTGCACAGTAATCGCTTCCGTCACTTTCCTATGTTCCCTCTTGTCATTTCTGCTGTTTCCGTTCTCACTTCCCGTTTCCGGCAAGTTCTATTGCATCACTGCTTCCGCTCCCACTTCCCGTTTCCGGCAAGTTCTATTGTATCACTGCATCCGCTCCCGCTTTCCGTTTCCGGCAAGTTCTATTGCATCACTGCTCCCGCTTTCCGTTTCCGGCAAGTTCTATTGCATCACTGCTTCCGCTCCCGCTTTCCGTTTCCGGCAAGTTCTATTGTATCACTGCTTCCGCTCCCGCTTTCCGTTTCCGGCAAGTTCTATTGCATCACTGCTTCAGTTCTTTCTTATCATATCCGTAATTTTTCATGAGGATATCACTGTCCCTCCAATCCTTGCGGACTTTGACATGGGTCTGCAGATTGACCTTACCTCCGATCAGATCCTCGATATCCGTCCTTGCCTGGCTTCCAATCTTCTTCAGCATGGAGCCTTTCTTTCCTATAATAATACCCTTGTGGGATTCCCGTTCGCAGATGATCTCAGCGTCTACGTCCGTGACAGACCCATCCGGACGGGTATGCATGCGGTCAATTACAACAGCAATTCCATGCGGCACCTCATCCCCCAGGCAGCGCAGAGCCTTCTCGCGAATGATTTCAGTTGCAATCTGCCTTACCGGCTGGTCTGTAACCGTATCCTCATCATAAAACAGAGGGCCTTCGGACAGCATACCGAATATTCTGTCAACCAGTTCCTTTGTATGAAGGCTCCGCAGCGCAGAGACCTCCGCTACGTCTTCAAATTTCATAAGAGCCTCATAGCGTTTACGAACGTCCAGAACTGCATCCTTCGTATTCTCGTCAATTTTATTGACAACCAGTATCGTCGGCAGCTTGGCATCCGTAAGGAGCTTCGCGATATGTTCCTCCGTCTCGTTCACCTGTTCGCCAGGTTCAACCAGCCAGAGTGCCGCGTCTGCATTGCCAAGCGCCCCTTCAGCAGCAGTCAGCATATACTCACCCAGCTTATTCTTCGCCTTATTCACTCCCGGGGTATCTGTAAAAACAATCTGCCCCCGCTCATCTGTATATACGGTGCGGATTCTTCTGCGAGTCGTCTGCGGCTTTTTGGACGTAATCGCAATTTTCTGGCCAATCAGGTGATTCATCAAAGTCGACTTTCCGACGTTCGGGCGGCCGATCAAAGTGACGAAACCCGACTTGAGCGGTGAAGTTTCTGCCTCTTTGCCCATACTATTTTCCTTTCCCTAAACTGTTATTTATCGAAACGCTCGTGAGGATTTGCGCCCTTTGCCTTTTGCCCTGATTTGCGACAGCCTTGCTTGAGGCGTGTCGCAAAAACTTGCCTATAAACCTGAACTGCGAAAGTCCGAACAGCAATCTTTCACAGAACATGTCTTTTTTATTAATCTGTGAAATCTAAACATTCAGGCTTTCACAGAGCCTGCTGTTTTTCTCGATTTGTGAAAGTCAAACATTCAGGCTTTCACAGAGCCTGCTGTTTTTCTCGATTTGTGAAAGTCAAACATTCAGGCTTTCACAGAACCTGCTGTTTTCTCTTGATTTGTGAAACTCAGACAATCCGACTTTCACTGAACTTGCTGTTTTCTCTTGATTTGTGAAACCAAGGCAATCCGGCTTTCACTGAACTTGCTGTTTTCTCTTGATTTGTGAAACCAAGGCAATCCGACTTTCACAGAACTTGCTGTTTTCTCTTGATTTGTGAAACTCAACTCTGGTTTCAAGATGATAAACTCACATTTATTTTATTAGCATATTTCTGTGTTTTATTTGTGTCCCTTCATTTTTTCAGCTTTCTTCCAATGTTTTCTTTTAGGGTTTCTTCATTTTTGTTATAATTGAACAAAGAATGCTGTTTCAGAAACAAGCATTCTGCTGTTTAAATATTTTATCAAATCTGTCATCCGGACGGAAAGGAGCCCTCTATGTCAGAATCAGAAACGAATCAGTCAAACGAAGAAATCGCGAAACAGATGTCTCAGCTTGAGATCATGGAAAGGAATATGAAGATGAACGTCAAGCAGGCCCACCGTTCCCTGCTGGCTATGATTTTTACGGGCGGCATCTTCCTGGTTCTCTTAGTTGCTGCATGCATCGTGGTTCCGCCTGCCATACAGACCCTGAACAATGTAAATACTGCCATTAACCAGCTTAACGGCACGGTTGCGCAGGCAAATGCTTCCCTTTCCCAGATTGACGATATGACCGCAAGCATTACGAAAACGAGTGACAACGTAAATAAGCTTGTTGAAGATAATACCGAAGACCTGACCAATTCCGTCGAGCAGCTTTCAGAAATTGATTACGCGGCTCTGAATGATTCTATTCAGGATCTGAAGACGAGCGCCGCAGGGCTGGCGAAAATCATGGCATTCTTCAACTGATTTTCGGAAAATATATTGCTGACTATCCCAAAAATCAGGCAGGAATTCCATCCCTTTTATGAAAAGTCAATAGGCCAAAAGCAAAAAGAAGGCAGCACTTCCGGGTCGGGAGCTGCTGCCTACTTCTTTACTCTATTTCGTTTGTGCTTTTTTGCAGTGATTTTTTCACTGCAGTGTTTTTTTCTTTTTACTCTTTTCTTTGCAGAGACTGCCTTTTAAGCTTCGGAAGCGATTACAGCGTTCATGTCCGTTCCTGCTTCTACAGCCACCGGATCGCTGACGGTTACCTTGTGGTCATACCAGTTTCCGTGGGTACCGATCAGGGCTACGTCAAATTCCGTATCCAAAGCCGGTACCGGAACGTCAAATCCGTAGGCCGTATCAGTCGTTCCATCACTGTAATTAACGCTGTCCTCCGTAGGCTGGATCAGTTCCGCGCCTTCCTTCTGAGCGTCTTCCTTGAGACCGTAATAGAGGTTCACGATATTCTCGGACTCCAGCGTGACATGAATGGTCATCTTGCCGTCTTTCACGGTAAGGATGCCGCGGTCGCCATATTCTTTATTAACATGGAACATACTGCTGTCAGATTTGAAAACGGCAGTGTATGTGCCATCTTCAATCGGTGCAGGAGCTGCCTCCTGGGAAGATGAAGCCGCAGCTTCCTCAGCAGTTTGAGAGGAAGTGGATACCGTCTCTGCCCCTGTATCTGATCCTGCGGAAACAGTTTCCGCCGATGAGGAAGCCGTCGTGCTTTCTGCAGCAGATACGGATGACGCGGCAGCTGATACGGATGATGCAGCATCCGTTCCTGATGCGGAAGCTGATGACGCGGCAGAGCCGCCGCAGCCTGCGAAAAGAAGTGCTGAAGTAAGAATACCGGTTAACAGAATTGTTGTTTTTTTCATAATGCTCTATGTTTTCCTTTTTACAAATTTTCAAAAATCAGCTGATGAAGATTCTATCACATATCTGATATTTTTGCATAACCGGGCAAAGTGCCAGCCAAAGTGCCAGCCAAAGTGCCAGCCAAAGTGCCTATCACTTGAGAGGGTGTTTTTCTCTTTGCAAAAGGAGCTGCCGTGAAAGAACGGCAGCTCCCATGCTGATATAGTTATTTCAATGATACAGGCTGAGATTCCTCAGTCGATAATACCGGAAGTTTGATATATCAGCTGCTTATCTGCAATTCAGCCGTTGATAACAGCTCCGGTATGAGCAACATAGACCTGCTCGATATCCGGGATTCTTCCCATTCCTTCGATCTGGCAGTCAACGGTGTCGAAATTGCCGGATGCGGTGAACTGGCTGTACCAGGATTCCGGATCATCCTGTCCTGCCATATCGTTGTTTGCATGATCGCCTGCAACAACCATGAGCGGACGAAGAACGACTTTCTTATATCCTGCGTCAGCAACTTTCTTGATGACAGCCTGGCACTCGGTATCTTCCGGCTTTCCTTCTACGGTTCCGATGAAGACGTTCTTGTATCCGAGGTTGTCCATCTGGGTCTGCATCTGATCATAGGTGATGTTGGCTTCGTGAGAAGTACCATGGCCCATGAATACGAATGCGGTTCCGTCTTCTGCTGCTGCGTCGAGGCTGTCATAGCCTGCAGTCTCAACTGCTGCAGCGGTGATATAGGTAGCAACGTTCTGCTTGTCTTCGTTGATAACAGTAGCGTCTTCGCCAACCTCGCCCAGAAGCGGTTCAGCAACTGCTACAGACTCGAATTTGTCCTTGTACTGGTCAACAGCCTCGTTCAGCTCATCATACTCAGCGCCGTGCATCAGATGAGTCGGCTGGATGATAAGATTTTTAACGCCGTTGTCAACTGCTCTCTGAAGAGCCTGATCCATGTTGTCGATGTGCTCGTCGTCGCGGGCCTGAACATGGTTGATGATGATCTGAGCAGTGAATGCTCTTCTTACAGACCAGTCAGGATATGCAGCCTGAAGAGCCTTCTCGATGCCGCCGATATCCTCGGCACGGCTGTCGTTGAAAGAGGTACCAAAGCTGCAGACAAGGATTTCGTTCTCGCCGATCTCATCCTCGTTAAGCGGATCGTCCTTGGAAGCGTCGCCGGTATCTCTGCCGAAGTAATCAGGATCAGCGTTCTCGCCGGAAACCAGTTCCTTCTGAGCGTCAGTCAGAGCATCCCATGCTTCCTTAGCCGCCTTGCACTGCTCATCGGTATCATCCGTTCTTTCCTGAACATAGATAGCGTCGATCAGAGCTGCAACCTCGTCAGCCTTTGCCTGATCATCATCAGCAGCTGCTGCGCTGGATGCTGCTACTTCTTCTGATGCGGAAGATGCTGCTGCCTCTTCTGCTGCGGAGCTTGCTGCTTCTGTTTCTTCTGCTGCGGAAGATGCCGCTGCGCTGGATGCTGCAGAGGATGCTGCTGCAGAGGATGCTGCGCTGGATGCTACGGAAGAACCGCCGCAGCCTGCCAGAAGTGACAGGGACAGTGCAGCTGTCATAATTGTCATTACTGATTTTTTCATTTTCTGTTCCTTCCTTTGATGAAAAAACTGTTATTTGCTCCTGCTTTGCCCATACAGCGAACGGCTTTCATTAAAGAATGTCATCCGTAATCGGGAAATCCGCTGTACTTTTTTTTGCAAAGCTATATAGAAACAAAGGATTTCTCCTTCGCCTATATATCAAAAAAAAGACCTCTGCCCAAGGCAAAGGTCCAAAAAAAACAAATCAAAACAGACATACCCTACATATGTCCTTCGTACAACCAATGCCTCGTGGTTTGTAAATCCGAAAAAAGGATTTACCGGTACAATGCAAGGCAGGTTTCCCGGCTCACTGATCAGACGCCATTTCTCTTAGAAAAAAGAACTTATCCTTCCCGGTTTCCCAGTGAATAAATTCACGGCTCTCAGTTTACGGTGACGAGATCGCACAGGTACTTCACCTGTTTCCCTATTACCCGGATTTCTCCGGCACCTTACATTTCTTTATGAAATTCTTTCCATAGATTAGCACCCGGACAAAATCCTGTCAACACCGGCAAAATATTCTGTCAGCTTTTACAAATAAAAAGAACACACGTTTTGTCTTCATCTGTTACCAAAAAAAGCGAAAAAGTAGCTCACGCTCTGTCACATCCTGTTATTGGAAAGAGAAAAAGGAAGCTTACATTCTATCACATCCTGTTATTGGAAAGAGAAAAAGGAAGCTTACATTCTGTCACATCCTGTTATTGGAAAGAGAAAACAGCTGTTCCTTAGAGCTGATATGGGTGCTCACTGGCGTAGTCTGCCAGTTTCTGCAGCCGCTCGTTCGAGGGACCGATCGTAATGCCTGCATTGATCACGCCGTCACATTTTTTCATGACTTCCAATGCCCTCGAGATGTCCCGGTCCGTCAGTTCCCTGAATGGCTCCACAGACACGCACTCTGCCGCAAGCAGCTCAGCAAGCCGGCAGTCTACGTCGTTCGTGGTAAGGATGCCTGCCGCAAACGGAATATTCCGTTTCTGAAGCTTGCGGTAAACAGGAATGCCGGTCCCGCAGTTAGAAAGTACGAAAACCTTGGGCTCCACGAGCGATGCCGCATCCTTCCCATCCTTCTGCAGTTTTTCCAGTTCGCTCTGTGAAAAGCCGGTGGGTTTGGGAAGCTCAATGCTTCCGAACATGGAGTCAAAATAGCCGTGATCGATGGTATAAAGTTCGCGGATCATATTGTTTTCCACCAGTTCCTCCGGCTCGCCGTAACGATAGATCGTCTCTCCCTTGATGCACAGCAGCTTATCCGAAATCTTCATAGCCAGGTCAATCTCATGAAGGGACATAATGACAGTCATATTTTTTTCTTTGGCCATCCGTCTCAGGATTGCAAGAAGATCAAGCTTATGGCGGATATCCAGATAAGACGTGGGCTCATCCAGGATCAGGACCTCGGGTTCCTGACAGAAAGCCCGCGCCAGCAGGATCCTCTGTTTCTGTCCGTCACTGATGGCATTGAAGTCCCGGCTGCCCAGGTTCTCCGCATGGACGGATCGCATGGCTTCATCCACCTTTCCCTCGTCTTCATGGGAAAGGATACCCAGCCGACCCGTATAAGGATAGCGTCCGGTCGCGACAATATCGTGACAGGTCATGAGCTCCGTTTTCATTCTCTCGGTCAGCATGACGGCGACTTTTGTAGAAAGATCGCGGTAAGAATATTCCTCCAGTTTTTTCCCCTGATAAAGGACTTCGCCTTTGATCAGTGTCAGCTGTCTGGTAATACTCTTAAGGATAGTAGATTTGCCGGCTCCGTTAGGACCGATCAGGGTGATGATATCGCCCCGGTTGATATTTACATTAATGTCATGGATAAGTGCTTTGCCGTTATAGCCGACGGAAAGTCCTTTTAACTCCAGTGTATAATCAGACATATTTTTTCCCTCTCTTTAACGGCCGCTGTGCTTGCGGATCAGCATAAAAATGACAACCGGCGCGCCGAAGATTGACGTTACCGTACTGATGTTCAGTTCAGTCGGTGCGAAGGCCATGCGCGCGATCAGGTCGCAGACCATGCAAAAAACAGCTCCCCCCAGGAACGTGGCGGGAATCACAACCAGCGGTTTTGATGTGCCAAGTGCGCGCTTCATCAGGAAGGGAACCGCGATGCCGACAAAGGAAATCGGTCCCGCAAAGGCCGTAACCGTAGCAGACATGATGCTGGAAAGGAGAATCAGGACCAGACGGAAGCGCTTTGTATTGACGCCCATGCTCTGGGCATAGGCTTCGCCCAGCTGGTAGGCGCCGATCGGCTTAGCCAGAAAGAAGGTCAGAATAAAGGTAATCCCAACCACTGTCACCGCGATCTGGACATTGGACCAGTTCATGCCGGAAAAGCTTCCCAGAGACCATCCTCTTAAGTTTACAATATCGGAATCCGAAGCAAAGGTGACCAGAAAGTCCGTTGCCGCCGAACAGATATAGCCAACCATGATACCCGCGACAAGAAGGCCGGCCATCTGATGGACCCGTTTGGAAACCAGCAGGATAAAGCCCGTTACGACAAGGGAGCCGATAAAAGCCGCCGCAATCAGAGTGTAGGAAGAAACTCTACCCATGGCACCGATAAAATAGATCATAGTCACAGCTACAATCAGCTTTGCACCGGAAGAAATACCCAGGACGAAAGGACCTGCAATGGGATTTTCAAAGAATGTCTGAAGCAGAAAGCCGGACAGGGAAAGTGCCCCTCCTAAGAGTGCCGCCATGATAATACGCGGAAGGCGTATTTTCCATATGATGTTGACCTGGTCCGGGTCGCCGTTTCCGGTAAAAACGATACTGAGAATTTTCCCGATAGGTATCTTTACATTTCCCGTATTGACGTTCAGGACCAGGATCACCAGCATGGCCAAGACCAGTATGATGAAGACCAGCAGGTATCTTGTCCTTTTTTTGAAATTTTCCTGTGTATAGGTGAGAAGCTCGGATTCTTCTTTTTTTGTGCTCATATCATCTCCGCCTGCAGAATTTTTTGTTTTATCTCCTTGGATTTTTTCCTTTTTACCGGGGAATGCTCCAATGGGATTTTTTTCTATTTTCAGAGAAGTGATCAATTAGGATTTTTTTCTTACAGAAGTGATCAATGGGTTCTTATCCTTATTCCGGAACTTTTGATAAAAAGGTCAGCTGATCGGCATCACCGTCTGTAAGCATGATGTGGAAGTCCCGGATCATGTAGCTGATCCGGTCGGCGCTTTGATAAGCTGCCCGGTCAATCTGCCAGACGTTTCCTTCCTTTACGGCTTTAAAATCGCTGAACAGTTCATCTTTATCCGTCAGGTCGGAAATCTTGTCCAGCGGCTTTTCAATCGTTGCGTTATATACCATATAGTCCGCATCCTGAGCTCCGGAATAAAACTGTTCCATAGACATATTGATTGCCGCGCTGCTGCCTGCCGACTCCAGATCAGAGAAACTGTAGACGCCACCCGCCTGGCTGATCATATGCGGGATATAGTCATCCGACTTGCGGACTACGACGTTTTTATTAGAGCTTACCGTGAAATACGCTACGGTTTTTCCGGTATTCTCAAAGTCATCCAGGTCTTCAATAACCGCCTTCTGCTCTTCAAAGTATTGGAAAGCCTGTTCTTCCTTTCCCGTAAGGGCGCCATAGAGCTTGATCCATTCGGTACGCCCCATCGGTTCTTCTTCGTAGCTTGCCCGATCTATAAAAACGGGAATGCTGAGCGATTCGATCATTTCCTTCACTTCCGGGGAGTGCAGGATCATGGTTGATTCCACAGCCAGATCGCAGCCCTGTCCGACCATAAGTTCATAATCCGGTTCGCTGTATTTTCCTGCGTACTGCAGGCTTCCCGCTTCCAGGGCTTTTTTTGGCGCATCGATGTACCAGCCGTCTTTGTCCGTCCCGGTCAGCTTCACGATTCCCATGGAATCCAGATCATCGAAAAAACACATAGAGGAGGTCGCTGCCACATAGAGGGTATCCAGCGTCTCTTTGATCACGACGGTACTGCTGTCCAGGCCTTCCGGCTTCTCTTTTCCTTCCGGAAGCAGGAGGTAATCCGTCGTCCCGGAATTCTCATCCGCCTTATAAGTATCGCGCCGGTCCGCGTATACCCGGATGACTTTGTAATCGCCTTCATAATAATAAACATCAAAGCAGGCGGCTTCGTCCAGCTTCATCTTACCCTTGCAGGCAAGTCCCTGCAGCTTTGGCGCGCTGTCCAGCCCATCCTCTGTCAGATAGCCGGAAGCTGTATCCTGTTCTTGCTCAGACGACTCCGAGCCGGCAGAAACCGAAGCCGTCCGGCCATTATTTTCTGCAATATCTTCTTTTATAATGTCTCCGGCAGTGCAGCCCTGAAACAGCATTCCTGCTGCCAGCACAAACGCTGCCGCAGATGTCTTTATGAACTTCAATTTCATGACCGGACCTTTCTGTAAATTATTCGGAAGCTTTCACGGTTGAGGAATCCAGCGTGATCGTATAATCAATTTCATGCGGCGTGCTCATCCTGGTCGTGTCTGCTGTGAATGGCATGGGATAATCAAACCCGTCAAAAGGAACTTCAAAGGTCGAATTTCCTTCTGTATTGACCGGCGTATACTTTTCACCATTCACTATCGCATAATCGTAATAACTGCTGCTCATTTCAACAGAACCGGTAATCTTGCCATCCGCGATGACAATCTTCATGGGCGACGTGATTGAAGCGCGTCCGGAGCCGCCTGCCAGGCTTGCTTCTACTGTATAGGTTCCGTCAGCAAGTTCCAGATCTTCCGCCGTCGTCTTGCTGTCACTCTGCATGACCGTTCCTTCCGGCAGGGACGAAGCGTCAAAAAGCACCTTTCTTGGATACCACTGCAGCTTGTTTTTGCTAAATGCTGCCAGATCAAGCTCTTTATTTAGGGCCTCTACCGTCAGCATGAACGTATTCTTGCCATCCGAGTTGTCTATCGATTTTATCAGCTGGCTTTTGTCCGCTTTCGCGGCTTCTTCAGCCGTGCCGGGATAAACCAGGAGATAGCCGGAACCGCTCATAGTCATGACAGCCGTCATCTTGCCTTCCTTAACGGAAAGCATGCACTTCTCTACCTGAAACATATCGGAAGAAGAGCGTACAGAAATCTCATAAGTACCGTCGACCACCTGGCTGCCGCTGACCGGTGTAAGTCCGTCCGCTTCCAGATCATTCTCTTTAATCTGCTCGTCTTTGGAGGCTACCTTGCCCGTATCCAGACTTTCTACGTCAAATTCAGAAGAAGCGACGCTTGAGGAATGATGACCGGACTCTGTATCCCCAAAGGAAGCCCCTGTTTCCCCGCTCACTGCCGAAGAAGCTGCCTGAGAAGCGGAAGCTGCCTCAGATGTTCCTGCGGACGAAGCTCCTGCTCCCGAAGATCCGCACCCGACCGAAAAAACACTCGCCGCAAGTATGGATAGGATCAAAAGTCTTTTCCCCTTTTTCATTTTTCTCCTTCTTTCTCTGATTGAATGAACGCCGCAGATGCAGGTCCAAAACGCCCATTCGTGCAAACACGATAGACGCTGAAGCCTTGGTGCAAGAAAAAACGCCTGTACTTTTCCGTACAGGCGCGCAAAGCAAAAGAATCTTTGAACTGCCCGCTTTCTTCGGAAGCGTTTCTGCAGGTTTTCCTTTGTCCAGCAGGTTTCCTGGCTTCCAGCAAAGCTGGTTACAGTGACCGGATCGTTCAGGATTTTCACCCGATTCCCTATTATCCCTGCCCCAGATTTCTGTCTATTTTGGACAGCTTCCGTTCAGAGCAAGGCACTGAACAAATATCGCGATATGATTTTTTACTTCTTTAGTAATACCATAGGCACAGAAGTCCGTCAAGAAGCGGCTTCCTGCTGTCTTCCTGCCGACGTTTTTAGCGAAACAGGCTGTTCATCATGGCTGCCCTGGAGGAAACGACTGCTTCCGTATTATTGAGGAACAGAACATCCCGGATTCCCCGGTCACGGACCAATTGCGTCAGGTTTCCCTTATAATACCGGTAATCACATACGAACACCTTGTCATAATGATCTACCAGGAAGGGAACAAAGGCATTGCCATAAGATTCCTTTATGACAAGGCAGCTGTTCCCATCTGAAATCTCCGGATTATCGATGACGGAATAAGGTTCATCTCCGCCGATGAACGTACTGTATTTGACGTCCGCCGGGTAGCTTGTGACATCCTGAATAACAGACCAGCTGATCGTTTTTCCATCCATTGACGTATAGGTCATATCGTTGGTCGATATGGGAACATATGCCTTTACTGTATCCGGATTGGCTGCCAGTTCCTGCGACTGGCCGCTGTATGCGTAAAAGCTTCCCAGAAATCCATCAAAATCCCTCTCTTCAAAGTCCGACAGGTCATGGGGCTGAATTCCTTTTGCCTTGCAGAATTCAACATACGCGTAATATGCCCCGAGCGCGGTCCAGTGATGGTCTGTGTTGAAATAGATATACTCGGAATCGTGCTTCCTGAGGGTATCAAAGATGGATACCGGAGTTACTCCGCTTCCCAGCTGACTGTAGATATAATTGATCGTATCCCTCTGATTGGAAGCTCCTACAGACTGCTGGACCGAATCATCCAGGCAAACGCCGAAGGAATTCGGAATGACCATGTCGAACAGATTCACGTCATCCGGCAGCTTAGACCGGACCGCATTCAGCATGGCGGCATAGTCGTCCGCATTTTTCTGAATGAAATAATAGGTTTCAAAACCTCTCCCGTCTACAACAAGGATGGTTCCCGCAACCTCCGGCATGTCTTTGATCGTCCCCCCTGCTTCCTCTGAATCAGCATCTGCTGAAGAGGACGCCGCGGATGATTTAGCCAGTGCAGACGAGGCAGTCGATGCGGATGACCCGGTTGATGCTGTCGAAGCGGAAGGTACGGTTGATGCTGTCGAAGCGGAAGATTCGGTTGATGCTGTCGAAGCAGAAGATACAGTTGATGCTGTCGAAGCGGAGGACACAGCTTCTCCGGCAGACTTCCCTGATGCCGCAGACGCCGATGATGCATTGGATTCTGCAGATGTCCCGGAAGACGAAGCAGCTGCCGAATCCGTTTCGGATACTTCGGGAATCTCGTCCGCATACTGAATGGTATTTCCATAAATCGCGGTCCTTCGGTCTCCGTACAGCCCCTCCACCCTCTGCTGTCCCAGGATCATGGGCTCTCTTATGGGGTAGGTATCGGCATACCAGGTCTCAAGGCTGCTGAAGAAAGACCCGTCCCAGATTCCCGCAGCTGTGACCTGGGGGAATTCCGCCAGTTCTCTTTTCTCTATTTCCGAGTGCTCCGGACGTTCCGGGAAGGCACATCCGATCAGAAAAAGCACTGTCAGTAAGCCCGCAAACAAGGCTATCGTTATCTTATTCCAGAGCCCCTTATCCCTGCGGCTCTGTTCCATATATTCGCTGATCGATCTTTTTGCCATAATATTCTGTAATGAATCAAAATGATGTATGCAGCATCAGAGTGATATCGGATTGTTTCTTTGCCTGCTGTTCTTACCGTCCGTTCAGGTATTCTTAAAACCTGTTATACAAAAACGGCCGGTAGCTGTTCCCGGCAATCGCGCAGGCGGATAAAGCCAGCAGCAAAGCTGCAAGAATTGTTTTTACACCGTATATATATGCTTTGCGTATCCTTTTTTCCTGACAGACAACCATGATCCTTCTCTCCAGTCCGGAACACAAAGGCGTGCATGCCGCCGCACTGATGAAGAGGAAAACAAAGTTATTGCGAAAAGCAAGGACTGCCGCCGCGTTCGAAAATCCATGGTCCCCGAGACCGAAAAAGCCGGCTGCCGCGCCTGCCAGACCTGCGGGGTCTGTAAAGCGGAACAGGATCCAGCCGAAATTGATCACAAAGAGCGCGTAAATGTGCTTTATAACCGGATGGAACGTTCTGCCCTTTCTGATAAGGTAATTCTCCAGGCAGATAAAGCAGAAATAATACAGGCCCCAGAGAACAAAATTCCAGCTTGCTCCGTGCCAAAGTCCTGTAAGCAGCCACACTGCCAGCAGGCTGAGGATTCTCCTCTTCTCTCCTTTGCGGTTTCCGCCCAGGGGGATATAGACGTAATCCCTGAAAAACGTACTCAGCGTGATATGCCATCTTCGCCAGAAATCTTTTGCGGAATCCGCCAGATAAGGGTAGTTAAAGTTTTCCGGGTAATGGAAACCTGCCATCCTTCCCAGGGCGATCGCCATGTCGGTATAAGCGGAAAAATCCAGATAAAGCTGCATGGTATAGCAAAGGGAACCAAGCCAGATTCCTAAAACCGGCGCTGCCGCTGCGGAAGCATCCGGCGGAAGCAGCAGATCAGCCATCTCCCCCAGATGATCTGCCAGGATTGCTTTTTTTGCAAGGCCGATGCAGAAGCGGTAAACGGCTCCTGAGAATTCCGCAGCATTGACCTCTCTCTTTTTGATCTCCTCCTTCATGTCCGCGTAGCGCACGATCGGGCCCTGGAGGATCTGGTGAAAAACAATCAGGTACAGTGTAAAATCGGCAAAATTTTTCTCAGCTTCCGTTTTGCCGCTATAGACGTCCGCCGTATAGGAAATCAGCTTAAACGTATAGAATGATATCCCGAGCGGCAGGGCAATTTTTACCGTCCAGTCGGTATGGAAGATCACCCCCAGGGTTCCTGCAGCAAAGCCCGTATATTTGAAGATACAAAGTACTGCAAGAAAAAACGCAGTGGAAAGAATCAGATCCCGCTTCTTTTTCTTCTGTTCCTGCTCCTTCTCTATCTTTAAGCCTGCATAATAGCCTGCTCCGGTCATGGTCAAAGCTAAGACCAGATACTTGAGACCGCCGAAAAGGTAAAAAAGCAGAGAAGCGGCTATCAGTATGTAATTTTTCTTTTTTAAATCTTTTACCAGGAAATATGCCGTGAAAAAAAGCGGCAGAAAGGCAAACAGAAATAGCATTCCGGAAAACTGCATGACAACCCCTTGTATTTAATCCCCTTATTTGCCGTCCTTCAGATTCCGGACAGCAAAAACATTATAGGAAATCCGTCCTGGTTATTCAAGTTCCCGAAATTCCATTCGTGTCCTAAAAAGTAAACACTAGGGGGCATGCAAGCATGCCCGTTCGCCTCGCTGCTCGCGTAATAAAAAGAATCCATATGTCTGCAAAGCGCAGATCATATGGATTCTTTTTTATCTGCTTTTAACGGCTGTTAAAAGCGTTTGGGTACTGCCCGGGCAGGCGGTACCTCTCTATGAACGGATTTTCCTGATTACTTAGCCTGCTTGATAGCTGCCTGAGCTGCTGCCAGACGAGCGATCGGTACACGGAACGGTGAGCAGGATACATAGTCAAGTCCGATCTCGTTGCAGAACTCAACAGAGGACGGATCTCCGCCATGCTCGCCACAGATACCAACCGGAAGCTTCGCATTGGTCTCACGGCCAAGCGTTACAGCCATCTTCATCAGCTTGCCTACGCCAACCTGATCCAGCTTAGCGAACGGGTCGTTCTCCATGATCTTGGCATCATAGTAAGACTCAAGGAATTTACCGGAGTCATCACGGCTGAAGCCATAGGTCATCTGGGTCAGATCGTTGGTACCGAAGCAGAAGAACTCAGCTTCCTTAGCGATATCGTCAGCAGTAAGGGCTGCACGCGGAATCTCGATCATGGTACCAACCATGTACTTCATGTCGGAGCCTGCTGCCTTGAGCTCTGCATCAGCA
Organism: Eubacterium sp.; assembly: GCA_036308545.1. GTDB lineage: Bacteria > Bacillota > Clostridia > Lachnospirales > Lachnospiraceae > Bilifractor. Next base: position 76,126 of record JAXJVN010000059.1, read on the forward strand.
GTCTCAACAACAAACTTCTTGACATATTTCAGCTCTTTGAGCTCGCCTACGAGCGGGATCTCGATTTCCGGAACGATCTTCCAATCCGGATGCTTTGCCTGTACGTTCAGAGCAGCACGGATAACTGCTTTGGTCTGCATTACAGCGATTTCCGGGAAGGTAACAGCCAGACGGCAGCCACGATGTCCCATCATCGGGTTGAACTCTTTCAGGCTTGCAATAAAGGTCTTAATCTCTGCAACGGATTTGCCCTTGGTCTTTGCAAGCTTCTCGATATCCTCTTCGTCCTTGGGAACGAACTCATGAAGCGGCGGATCCAGGAAACGGATGGTTACCGGGTCGCCTTCCATAGCCTCGAACAGCTGTTCGAAGTCTCCCTGCTGAAGCGGAAGGATCTTCTCCAGAGCCTCTTCTCTCTCTTCCTTGGTATCGGATACGATCATCTCACGGAAAGCGTCGATACGGTTGCCGGAGAAGAACATATGCTCGGTACGGCAGAGGCCGATACCTTCAGCACCCAGCTCGCGAGCCTTCTTGGCATCGGTCGGGGTATCCGCATTGGTGCGGACCTTCATGGTACGGAACTCATCTGCCCACTTCATGAGCTGTGCGAAATCAGCATCTTCTACAGCGCCTTCGGAAACCTCAAGAGCGCCCTCATAGATATTGCCGGTAGAACCGTCGAAGGAAAGAACATCTCCCTCTTTGAAGGTCTTGCCGCCAAGTGTGAAGGACTGGCCGTCCTCAGCGAACTTGATGTCGGAGCATCCTGCTACGCAGCAGGCGCCCATGCCACGTGCAACAACTGCTGCATGGGAGGTCATGCCGCCGCGGGCGGTAAGGATACCCTGAGCTGCCTTCATGCCTTCGATATCTTCCGGAGAGGTCTCAAGACGAACCAGAACGACCTTCTCGCCGTTCTTTGCTGCAGTCTTAGCTTCCTCAGCAGTGAAGACGATCTTGCCGCATGCAGCGCCAGGAGCTGCCGGAAGTCCCTTGCCAACCTGTACAGCATTCTTCAGGGTAGCCTTGGAGAAGGAGCCATGAAGAAGGGTATCCAGATTACGCGGATCTACAGCCAGAACTGCCTGCTTCTTGTCGATCATGCCTTCGCGAACCAGGTCGCAGGCGATCTTCAGAGCTGCCTTTGCAGTTCTCTTTCCATTACGGCACTGCAGCATGTAAAGCTTGCCATCCTCGATGGTGAACTCCATATCCTGCATATCTCTGTAATGGTCTTCCAATTTATTGGAAATAGCGATCAGCTCATCATAGATTTCCGGAAGTTTGACCTTGATCTCGTCAATCTTCATAGGAGTACGTGCTCCGGATACAACGTCTTCGCCCTGAGCGTTCATCAGAACTTCAGCATAGAATGCGTTCTCGCCGGTAGCAGGATCACGGGAGAATGCAACTCCGGATCCGGAAGTCGGTCCCATGTTGCCGAATGCCATCATCTGTACGTTAACAGCGGTGCCCCAGGAATACGGGATATCGTTGTCACGGCGATAAACGTTGGCACGCGGGTTGTCCCAGGAACGGAATACGGCTTTAACAGCCTCGATCAGCTGCTCCTTGGGATCGGTCGGGAATTCCTTGCCGATGTGATCTTTGTAAAGTACTTTGTACTGAGCTACCAGAGCCTGCAGATCTTCCGTGGTCAGATCAACGTCTGCGGATACACCCTTCTCTGCTTTCTTCTTGTCGATGAGCTTCTCGAATTCAGCCTTCGGAACCTCCATAACGACATCGGAGAACATCTGGATAAATCTTCTGTAGCAGTCCCAAGCCCAGCGCGGATTGTTGGATTTGGTTGCCATGGTATTAACGGTAGTCTCGTTCAGACCCAGGTTCAGGATGGTATCCATCATGCCGGGCATGGATGCGCGTGCGCCGGAACGTACAGAAACGAGCAGCGGATTCTCAGCATCGCCGAACTTTTTGCCGGTGATCTCTTCCATCTTGCCCATGTACTCTCTGATCTGGCCTTTGATCTCGTCATTGATCTGGCGGCCATCCTCATAATACTGAGTGCAGGCCTCAGTTGTGATCGTGAAGCCCTGCGGTACCGGAAGACCCAGGTTGGTCATCTCTGCAAGGTTTGCGCCCTTGCCGCCCAGAAGCTCACGCATGTCTTTGTTACCTTCTGTAAACAGGTAAACCCATTTCTTTGCCATGCTTTTCTTTCCTCCTTGGAAAAAACAATAGGTTTATAGAAACACTCAACTAGTTCATTTTAACATGAATCAGTCTTTCGTCAAACGGTTTTACGCAAGAAAAGAGCGGAATTTCCGCTCTTTTCCCGCATTTAATAATTTTTTAATGTCAGAGCAGCCTATTTCAGGATCCAGGGTTCAAAGCAATTTTTAAGGAAACGCTGTGAAAGAACGATTCTGACGGATATCTGTTCTGTCCCTTATTTATTATAGTTCGTAATCTGTGCGAAGTCCGCTTTCAGGGAAGCACCGCCGATCAGTCCGCCATCGATGTCGGGCTGTGCCAGAAGCTCTTTGCAGTTTCCTGCGTTCATGGAGCCGCCGTACTGGATACGTACTTCGTCTGCTGCATCCTGGCCCCAGACTTCTGCTACGCATGCACGGATATCCTTGCAGACTTCTTCAGCCTGGTCGCTGGTAGCGGTCTTGCCGGTTCCGATAGCCCAGATCGGCTCGTAAGCGATAACGGCCTTCTTGACCTGATCTGCTGTAAGTCCCAGGAATCCAACCTTAACCTGCTGGCGGATCCAATCCATGGTGATGCCCTGCTCTCTCTGCTCAAGGCTCTCGCCTACGCACATGATCGGGGTAATGCCATACTCGAAGGCCTTGAGGACTTTCTTGTTGACGTCCAGATCCGTCTCGCCGAAGTATCCTCTTCTCTCAGAATGGCCAAGGACGACATACTTAACGCCTGCATCTTTCAGCATAGCCGGAGAGATTTCACCGGTATAAGCACCCTTGTCTTCGAAATACATATTCTCAGCGCCAAGCTGGATATTGGTGCCCTCGATTTCTGCAGCAACCGGGCAGATATCAATTGCCGGCACGCAGAATACAACGTCTGCGTCAGAATCTGCAACGAGCGGTTTCAGAAGCTCGCAGAGTTCTTTCGCCTCAGACGGGGTCTTGTTCATCTTCCAGTTTCCTGCGATGATTTTCTTTCTGGTCTTATCATTGGCAGCTGCAACACCCGGAAGCTCTTTTCCTTCCAGGAATTCAAGAGATGCGCCGCCGCCGGTGGAGATGTGGCTCATCTTGTCGCCGAAGCCGAGCTGATTGACAGCTGCTGCAGAATCACCGCCGCCGATAATGGTGGTAGCTTCGGTATCAGCCAGTGCCTGTGCAACGGCTTTGGTACCTGCAGCCAGGATCGGGTTCTCGAATACGCCCATCGGTCCGTTCCATACAACGGTCTTTGCAGTCTTGACTGCCTCGCTGTAAAGAGCAACGGTCTTGGGTCCGATATCCAGTCCCTGCATCTCAGCCGGAATCTTATCGGAATCTACTACTGTCGTCTCGATCTCAGCGTCAATCGGGTTCGGGAACTCTTTTGCGCATACGGTATCGATTGGGAGCAGAAGCTTCTTGCCAAGCTTCTCAGCCTTTGCCATCATCTCGGTGCAGTAGTCAATCTTGGTATCGTCTACCAGAGATTTTCCGATTTCATAGCCTTTTGCCTTAAGGAAGGTGTAAGCCATGCCTCCGCCAATGATCAGGGTATCGCATTTCTCAAGCAGGTTATTGATAACGTTCAGCTTATCAGCAACCTTTGCTCCGCCCAGGATTGCAACAAACGGACGTACCGGATTCTCAACAGCGTTGCCCAGGAAATCGATCTCTTTCTGCATCAGATAACCTACGACGCAGGTGTCGATATATTTTGTAACGCCGACATTGGAGCAGTGTGCGCGATGAGCAGTTCCGAAAGCGTCATTTACGAAGATGGCATCCTTGCCGCCTACCAGATCAGCGAGGTCTTTTGAGAACTCATCGCCGTTCTTGGTCTCTTCCTTACGATAACGGGTATTCTGAAGCAGGATAACATCTCCGTCCTTCATAGCTGCAACAGCGGCCTTTGCATTCGGTCCGGTTACTTCATCGTCAGCAGCAAACTTTACTTCCTGGCCAAGCAGCTCGGAAAGTCTTGCTGCAACCGGTGCCAGAGAAAGCTCCGGCTTCGGCTCTCCCTTAGGTTTGCCCAGATGAGAGCAGAGAACAATACGTCCGCCGTCGCCGATCAGTTTCTTAATAGTCGGCAGAGCTGCAACCAGCCTGTTCTCGTCTGTGATCTTGCCCTCTTTCAGCGGAACGTTGAAGTCACAGCGGACCAGGACGTTTTTGCCTTTTACATTGATGTCGTCTACAGATTTCTTGTTAAGCATGAATTTTTCTCCTTTCATACTTCTTCATGTCTGCCATATAAGCAAGGTGAAAAAACGTTCTGCCCTGCTTACATGGAAAGAGGAGAGAAATCCGGTCCTTAATTTAGGCCGGACCACTCTCCCCCAAGGGTCTTACTCCCGTTCATAAATCCTGCATGCCGCTGCATAGGCAGCACTGCAGGACTTATATGCTTTTTATTACTTATTCAGGAACTTTGCGAAGTATTTGATAGTCCTTACCATGTTGGAGGTGAAGGAGTTCTCATTGTCATACCAGGAAACAACCTGAACTTCGGTATTTCCATCACCGATCGGCAGAACAGAGGTCTGGGTAGCATCGAACAGAGAACCATAGGTCATTCCTACGATATCGCTGGATACGATCTGATCCTCGTTATATCCGAAGGACTCGTTGGTGGAAGCTTTCATCTTAGCATTGATCTCATCAACAGTAACCTCACCCTTGACAACAGCGGTCAGGATGGTGGTAGAACCGGTCGGAACCGGAACACGCTGTGCGGATCCGATCAGCTTGCCGTTCAGTTCCGGAACAACAAGGCCGATTGCTTTTGCAGCGCCGGTGGAGTTCGGAACGATGTTGACAGCGCCTGCACGGCTGCGGCGGAAATTGCCTTTTCTCTGCGGTCCATCGAGGATCATCTGATCGCCGGTGTAAGCATGAATGGTAACCATGATTCCGGACTGGATCGGAGCGAGCTCGTTAAGAGCCTTTGCCATAGGAGCCAGGCAGTTGGTAGTGCAGGAAGCAGCGGAGATGATATTGTCATCAGCTGTAAGAGTCTCATGGTTGGTGTTGTAAACGATAGTAGGAAGATCATTTCCTGCCGGAGCGGAAATAACGACCTTCTTAGCGCCGGCATCGATATGAGCCTGTGCTTTTGCCTTGGAGGTGTAGAATCCGGTACACTCCAGAACAACATCTACATCAAGCTTGCCCCACGGAAGGTTGTGAGCGTCTGCCTCTTTGTAGATCTCAATCTCATGTCCGTTTACGATGATAGAGTGATCTGTGTGAGAAACGGTATCAGCCAGAGCATATTTCTTCTGAGAAGAATCATACTTCAGAAGATAAGCAAGCATCTCCGGGCTTGTCAGATCGTTGATTGCAACGATGTCATAGCCCTCAGCTCCGAACATCTGTCTGAAAGCCAGACGACCGATACGACCGAAACCGTTAATAGCAACTCTTACTGCCATAGTTTTGTTTCCTCCTAGTTAAATAGAATAAGAAATCTCAATACATTAAATATCATAGCGAAAGCATGTCCAAAATTCAAGTGTACAAATATAAGAACATTGTAAATATTGATAGCACATTTTCGTCAATTTGTTAAACATATATCAATTACTGTAAATTATCCCAATCCGACAAGTTCTTCTTCCCTGCCGCAGAAGACGCTGACAGCCTCAAACCCGCATTCTTGTACCAGGTCCGCTGTCTGTTCAAAGCAGTATCCGACATATTTCGGTTCATGGGCATCCGATCCCAGCGTGATCCTTCTGCCGCCCAGCTCGCGGAAGCGGCGTATGATATCAGGGTGGGGGTTGGGAAAAGGAAGGCCGTATTTGAAACCTGCCGTATTTACCTCAAGGGCCAGATCCCTTTTCACCATTTCCTCCAGGACCGGGTCGATCACGTCCTGAAAGGCTTTATAACTGTAATTTTTCTCTCTGGTATATCCGTAGCGGACAATATAGTCCAGATGGCCGACCGACCGGTACCCCTCTGTTTTCTGCAGGCATTCCAGCATTCTTTTGAAATAGAGACGGTACATTTCTTCGTCGGTCCCCGGAAAGCTGTCCCTGTAATAGGGATCGACGTTATCGATCAGATGCAGGCTGCCGATTGCATAATCAAAAGGCCATTTTCTCAGATAATCGGAGATCTTTTTTCCAAGGTCCGGCTTCAGTCCGATCTCTACGCCTGCCCGGATGCGGATCCGGTCTCCGAACCGTTTTCTCATGGATTCGATCTCCATAAGATATCCTTCCGTATCCAGTTCAAATTCACCGCCCGGATAGTCCATGTCGTAATGGTCTGTAAAACAGATATCCTTCATGCCTTTGGAAAGGGCCGCACGGACCTGGGCTTCCATTGGGGTATCGCTGTCCGTCGAAAAGGACGTATGTACATGGCTGTCCGCTATCATTGCTTCTCCCTTGCCTTTTCTGCATTTGCTTCTGATTTCAGGAGCAGGTCGCTCTGCATGGTCAGATCTGAAAGATGGATGGAGTCTACCGCATCTGTGATGGCATCGTTTATTTTCTTCCATACAAAGCGTGTGATGCAGGCTTCTGCCTCATCACATCCGGGTTTGCCCTCAATCGTCGGACATTCCACTACATCCAGGCTTCCTTCCAGACACCTCAGTGCATCGCCGACCGAAATTTCAGCCGCCGGCTTCGCCAGGCGATAGCCTCCTCCCGCACCCCGGACGCTGACGACCAGGCCATCCTTCTTCAGCAGCCTGATCAGCTGTTCCAGATAGGATTCCGAAATGTTATTGCGCTCTGCTATGCTCTGGACAGAAACCGCTCCCATTTCCTGATGGCGGGCCAGATCGATCAGGGCACGCAGGCCGTATCTTCCTCTCGTGGATAGTTTCATGTATTTCTCCTACTATTTTACTCTGCTTTATTTTCATCAGCATAGCATCGCCCTATTCATTCGTCAACCTGGGAATGCTCCTTTGCGTTTTTTAAATTTTTTTAAATTTTTCCTGTTTTTTACAAAAAAATCTTTATCATTTTTCTGTTTTGGGTATAATGTTTTCCATGTCATGGAGGTAATACAATATGAGTTTTCGTTTAATCAAGCAGCTTCCCAGTCCGGAAGAGATCAAGTCCCTCACTCCGCTCAGCCCTGCCCTGCGCAGGATGAAGGAAGAGCGCGACGCAGAGATTGCCGATGTTTTTACCGGCAAGTCCGATAAATTTCTTGTCATTATAGGCCCTTGTTCCGCAGATAACGAGCTTGCCGTCCTCGATTATGTGTCGCGTCTGGCAAAGGTTCAGGAGAAAGTAAAGGACCGCCTGCTCTTAATTCCCAGAATCTATACCAATAAGCCCCGTACCACCGGTATGGGCTATAAAGGAATCATGCTGCAGCCCGATCCGCAGGGTAAGCCGGATATCGAAGCCGGAATCCTTACTGTCCGCAGCATGCATATTAAAGCAATGGAGGAATCCGGTCTTACCGCAGCAGATGAAATGCTTTATCCGGATAACTGGCCATATGTAGACGACTTTCTTTCTTATGTAGCAATCGGAGCAAGATCGGTTGAAGATCAGCAGCATAGGCTTGCGACTTCCGGTTTTGATATTCCCGCCGGCATGAAGAACCCGACCAGCGGCGACCTGTCCGTAATGATCAACAGCGTCATAGCCGCCCAGCACGGCCACGAATTTGCTTTCCGGGGTGCGGAATATAAAACCGACGGAAATCCCCTTGCTCATACAATCTTAAGGGGCGCTACCAATAAGCACGGGAATTCGATTCCCAACTACCATTTTGAAGACCTGCAGCTGCTGCTTCAGAAATATGACGAAACCACCCTGGTCAATCCGGCCTGCATCGTCGATACCAACCATTCCAATTCCGGAAAAAAATACGGCCAGCAGCCGCGTATTGCCCGCGAAGTCATGCACAGCCGCCGCTATGATTCCAACATTCACAGCCTGGTCAAGGGACTCATGATTGAGAGCTACCTGGTTCCCGGATGCCAGAAAATCGGTCCCAATAAGACTTATGGCCAGTCCATTACGGATCCCTGCCTGGGATGGGAAGAGTCAGAACGCCTGATCATGGAATTGGCCGATTTAGCAGACTGACAGCAGGAAGAAACCCTCTTCGCGCTTGTCCCGCTTCATTCGCTCACTGCCTGAATAAGAGAATACGCATAATAAGCAAGGCGCCATGAGGACGTATCGTTCGTCTGCATGGCGCCTTGCTCGTTCTGTATCCTGTTTCCGGTTAATCGCATTTTCCGAAATCTTATCTTCCGTATTTACTCTTACCGTTTTTTCTTTCACATCGAAATGATTTCTTTATTTTGCTTCCGTAAATCCTTTGGTCAGGTACATCTGCGTCGTAGAAATATCCGCATGTCCTAACAGCTGCTGTACGTCCTTGAGTTCTGCTCCGTTCTGCAGCATATGAAAGGCAAAGGAATGGCGGAGGGTATGCGGAGTAATGTCAGCCGTAATGCCCGCCTCGGCCACATAGCCCTTCAAGACCTTCCAGAAACCCTGGCGGCTCATGGGATTGCCCTGGCAATTGGTAAAAAGGCTGTCGTTCTCGCGGCCTTTTTGCATTCTGCCGCGTACGCCGTCCAGATATTTCTCCAGATACTCTTTGGCTCCTTTGTTAAGGGGAATCGTCCTTGTGCGGCCGCGGACATCGCTGGTAATATATCCCATCTCCAGATTGACGTCGCTTACCTTGAGACCGACCAGTTCGCTTACCCGGATGCCGGTTGCATAAATCAGCTGGAGCATAGCTTCGTCACGGATTCCTTTATCCGTTGTGATATCCGGCTGCCTGAGCAGGAGGTCTACATCCTCCACAGACATGATCTCCGTCGCCTTTTTCTCGATCTTAGGCGGCTTCAATGCCAGAGTTGGATCTTCCGTAAGCCTGTGAACATTCACCATATATTTGAAAAAAGAACGCAATGCCGCTACGCTGCGGGATACCGTTGCCGGAGACTTGTGGTTTTTTTCCAGATACAGGATATAAGAATTCAGATTTGTCTCTGTGATCTTCGAGACATCGTTGAGATTCTGCGATGCGAAATAATCAGCTGCCTGGTTCAGATCTCTCTGATAGGAAACTTCCGTATTATACGCAGTTTTTCTGACGTTATGCAGATAGTCGATGTATTCCTGAATTGCTGTTGTCATCTTGTAAAAATTTCCTTTGCCTAATTTTCATAAGATTATAAAAAGCAATTCACCCTTCAATATTTTCAGTTTACCCCCACTGAAACCCCTTTTTGTAAATATAGATTATACGCAAAGTTCGATGTAAATGCAATTTATATTTTTTGAAAGAAAACTCCCGCCTTTTTTGTACAACTTTTTCGGTATTATGCTTCCTGGTCCGATTTCGCTTCCCCTGAATCGGAATCCGCATTTCCCGTTTCTTTTTCCGGAAGGCTCTCCTCTTCCGTATTCTTTTCTTCTGTATCCTTTGCTGCCGGAATCTTCACTGCCGTATCGTTCTTTTCTTCCGTATCATCTGCTCCATTTTCTCCCTGCACCATGGCGCGCAGGACAAGGAACAGAAAAACCGCTCCGAAAATCATGAAGGCGATGCTGGCGATTCCGCCAATGATCCGGCTGGTCCCGCTCATCCCTCCTCCTATGATGCCGTCCTTGAACAGCTTGACTCCAAGATAAATAAGATAGGCTCCGGCTACGAGGTAAAGGCCTCTTCTGATTCCATTTTTATCCATATTTTACTTACTATCCTCCTGCTCTTTTGTGCCTGTATTCATTATACCGCAGGAATATTCCCTGCTTTTACGCTTCTGCAGTCCGGCATCATTCAGATATTGAACATTCTCTCGGATGCCGCCTTCATGGTCCGATAATTAAAGCAGATCAGTGCCAGGGTAAAGATCAGACAGAAACTGATGCTGACAACCGCCGGGATGCGGAAAGTATTCCAAGCCAGCGCGATTGGAATCATCTGCAGAAGAGAGATCACGCTGTCCAGCACCAGAAACAGAATATACTCTACCAGCGGCCTTCCGGTTGCTTTTCCTCCGATCAGGCTTCCGACATAAACTGCGATCATCGCGGAAGGGACCGTCCAGTTGATCGCCCACGGATATCCTCCTGTAAAGGCATTCACTCCAAGGCAGATGAGCATGGCAAGGTACATTTCCACGGAAAAAATCTTAATAAAATTATTTCGGTAATACAGGACGAGATGAATGTCCAGTACGCACAAAAAGCCTGCCGCCATCACGACCGGCATCCAGAAAAAGCCTCTTCCTGCAATCAGTCTGACCGCCAGAAGAAGAATCAGCAAAATGGCATAGGACATATACATCGTCCGGATCAGCGAGAAACGGCTGACCTTGGGTTTGGGAATATACGGATAGGGATTTTCCTCCGGCGAGACCGTAATCTTTGCTGCCCGCACCGCTTCTTTGTCCGTTTCCAGTATGTCATAGTCATTGCCGGCGACGGTTACCTTTATTCCCAGTTCTTCTATTCGCTTGAAAAAACGCCTGGGCATGGCATGGTCCGTAAACGCAGACGTAATTCCGAACGTCATGCGGTCGCCAAAGCTCATGATGCACATCTGCGTGGTATCCGTTGTATTAAAGCAGGCAAATTTTTCAATATACGGTTCCAGAGCAGGAGCAGCTTTTACCTTGCCGACATTAGAAACTGTCGTCGTAACGCCCTGCTTGATCAGGTGGTTGATCCCGCCTACGCCCAGGTCCTTTATTGCAAGGGGAAAAACCTTTACCGCCCAGTTATTTTCAAGTTCCGCATAGGAATTCATGTTGCGGAAAATCTTCTCTTGGGTCAGATTTTCCCTGAACTCCCGCTCCACACAGGGCATGATGCTTTCCAATGTTCCGTCATAGTCTTCGGGCTGAAACCTTACCGTAAAGACGCCAAAAAAATTTCGCCCCGTATGCGTGGGATAATATTGTCTGAGGTTGACCGGCACAGAAATGACTACCGGTTTCGTGTAATCCCTTGCCTTCATTTCCCCGATGACAGCTTCGATAAAAACAGAAACCGCCAGAACACCCAGGGTCACATTTTTTTCATGGGCAACGCGAAGGACCTCGTCTACGGACACAGTTCCTTCCAGTACATGCGACTCCATATTGGGATCCTGCTGCCCGATCATGTGATAAGCCTTTTCCGGGAACATTTCCTTCAGCCAGTTTCTCCCGGTTTTCAGCTTCATCTTTTTCCGCTGTTTTCTGGTCCTGTAATAACGGCTGAAGGCATCTTCCGTCGTTTCGTCAATCGGGGCCTCTTCCTGCGGTACGGTGTCCGGATCCAGATGATGCTTTCGGATCAGGTAGGCCCTTACCAGGGCTTTCAGGAAAGCCACGCCTCCCGTACCGTCGCTCAGAGCATGAAAAAGCTCCAGGTTAATCCTGTTTTTATAATAATTAACCCGATAGAGCAGATTTTTTCTGCCGGGATAATAAATCTGCTTCATGGGAGGCCGATTATCCTGATAAACCTGCGCAGTTTCCTTCCGCGCATCCAGGTAATACCAGAAAATTCCCTTTCTCAGGCAGCAGTTCAGATACGGGAAATCTTCAATCACTGCATCCAGCGCTTCCTGAAGAACCGCCGGATCGATCTCCTCCTTCAGCTCGCATACCAGACGAAATACTCTCGTATCACTTCCTCGTGCAGTAGAAGGCATAATTTTCGCCGCATTATCCAGTTTATACCAGCTTGTATCTTCAGGCATTTCTTTCTCTCCCGCAATGACTCTTTTCATATGACATACCCAGGCCCTGCCCGGAGAATCAGCCGTATTTTTTTCTATATACAGCATATAAGGGAGCAGGCATTGCCTGCTCCCTTATATGAATGGATCTTCGGGGACTCGAACCCAGGACCGATCGGTTATGAGCCGACTGCTCTAACCAACTGAGCTAAAGATCCATAAGAGCCATCATTTAAGGCTCTGCGGAAAATCCATTCCGCGATAACTATGCAATTGCATAAGTGACCCCGACGGGGTTCGAACCCATGTTACCGCCGTGAAAGGGCGATGTCTTAACCACTTGACCACGGGGCCTCACGTAAAGGAATGGTATCATAAATTTTACGTGTTAGCAAGAAATTTCTTTTTCAATCTGCTTCCGACGATTCCCTCCCGAGTTTCCGGCGCTCGGCTCCTGCCCGCTCCTGACGATCCCCTCCCGAGTTTCCGGCGCTCGGCTCCTGCCCGCTCCTGACGATCCCCTCCCGAGTTTCCGGGTTTCAATTTCTAACTGCCTCTGCCGCTTCTTCTTCTACTACGCCGCGGTCGACATTGATTTCATAATGATAATCGGGCGTGATTTCCCGCATCAGCCTGCAGATTTTCCCAGCAGTTTCTTCGCCCTGCCCTTTTCTATAGGTATATGGGATCACAAGGTCGAAGGAGACCTTCGGCTCTTTTCCGAACTCCACCTGAAAATCATGCAGCTTCAGCTCCGGATCCAGGATGTTCAGGATCCGTTCGGTGCTTTTACGAACCCTGACGACCCTTTCGTCATCCGGATCGACCGGATCGACATGCACCACAAGCTGGATTCCAAGCTGCTTCATGACTTCCTTCTCGGCGCGGTCTGCAATGCCGTGCGCTTCTTCCAGGCTCAAGTTCTTGGAAAGTTCAGCATGAATGGTCCCCATGGCCGAAGTCGGTCCGTAATTATGCAGGACCAGATCATGCGTGGAAATTACGCCTTTCTCCTTCCGGACAAGATTCGTGACCTTATGGGAAATCTCCGGATCAGTCTCCTGTCCGATCAAGGGCTCCAGCGTATCTCTTACAATACCGACCGCCGCCCAGATTACAAGAATGGACACCAGCATGCCGGCCCAGCCGTCGATATTTTTTCCAAACGCAAAAAAGATCACATAAGAAATGATTGTGACCGTCGTAGTGACAGCATCCATGAGTGCATCTGCTGAGGTGGCCTTCATCACTTTCGAATCGATTGCTCTTCCTACTTTATGGTTGAAAAAAGACAGCCAGAGCTTGACGCATACCGACAAGGCAAGCAGGATCAGAGCCGCAAGACTTGTCTTCATAGGCTCCGGACGGATGATTTTCCCATAAGACTGCCTGGCAAAAGACAGTCCAACTTCCAAAATTACCGCCGCAATGATCAGAGCCGTGATATATTCCATCCTGCCGTGCCCGAAGGGATGCTTTTGGTCAGCCGGCTTCGAGGACATACGGATCCCGATGATCGACATGATGGAAGAAGCCGCGTCGGACAGATTATTGAAGGCATCCGCAGTCACCGCCATAGAACCTATAATCAGGCCGACTGCAAACTTAATGGCAAACAGACAGATATTGCAGAAAATCCCTACGATTCCCGCAAGAATTCCCAGTTTCCTGCGGACAAAAAGCTGCCCCTTATCCTTATATTTATCCTGTGTCTTTTTTATCAGTAAATCTTCCATATCACACACTTTTATGGCAATTGCAATTGACGAAAGCCGGGGTTTCGTTATATAACCTTGTTTAACAGCCCTGTCAAGACAGTAACCGCTGCGCCTGTTATGCATCATGAAAAATGCCTTCTGAGCACACGCTGAAACTGCATGCTGAAAAAATAAGGGAGCAGCTTTTCCTGTTTTTTGAGTATCCCTGCTATTGTCAATCGCAGAGTGCCTCTTAGTCAAGGCTAAATCATGAGAGCTGCAGCTTTTTGGGGGAGGGATTCCTGATCTGATTGCCCCAAAGTAATTTCATCTCATTATTATGAATGACAGCGGCGCAAAAAGATCGTCACCTGCGGCAAGCCTGCCCGGCAGTACGTGAATAACTTTGGCACACATCCTATTAATCATTTTACAAACCATATTCAGGAGGAAACTATGATTTCACAGAATCTGACCATGATGACGGATCTGTATGAGCTCACCATGATGCAGGGCTATTTCAAGAATCCCACGGACCAGATTGTCGTTTTCGATGCGTTTTACCGCGACAATCCCTGCGAGGGAGGCTATGCGATCTGCGCCGGACTTGAACAGGTCGTCGACTTTATCCGCGACCTGCATTTTTCTCCCGACGATATTGATTATCTCCGTTCACTTGGCATCTTCGAGGATGACTTTCTGGAATATCTGAGAGGCTTCCATTTCACCGGCGATATCTATGCAATTCCCGAAGGAACCGTTGTCTTCCCGCGCGAGCCTCTCGTAAAAGTAGTAGCTCCTATTATGGAGGCGCAGCTGATTGAGCCCGCTCTTCTGAACCTGATCAATCACCAGTCCCTGATCGCAACCAAGGCAGCCCGCGTTGTCTATGCTGCCAGAGGAGACGGAATCATGGAGTTCGGTCTTCGCCGCGCCCAGGGTCCGGATGCCGGAACGCTCGGAGCGAGAGCTGCTGTGATCGGCGGATGTACCGGCACCTCCAATGTACTGACCGGCGAGCTGTTCGGCGTACCGGTCAAGGGCACTCATGCCCACAGCTGGATCATGAGTTTCCCGGATGAGCTCACCGCTTTCCGCACCTATGCAAAGCTGTATCCGGCAGGCTGCATCCTGCTGGTAGATACCTATGACGTCCTTCGTTCCGGCGTTCCAAATGCCATCACCGTTTTCAAGGAAATGCGCGCTGCCGGCGTGGATATGTCCAAAGGCTACGGCATCCGCATTGATTCCGGAGACCTCGCCTACCTGTCCAAAAAAGCATATGAAATGCTGGCTGCGGAAGGATTCGAAGACGCCATCATCACCGCTTCCAGTGACCTGGACGAGTACATCATCAACTCCTTAAAGGAGCAGGGGGCAAAGATCAACTCCTGGGGCGTCGGAACGCGTCTGATCACCTCCAACAACTGGAGCGCTTTCGGCGGCGTCTACAAAATGGCTGCCATCAAGAACAAAAATGATAAAGAATTCACTCCCAAGATCAAACTGTCTGAGAATGAGGAAAAAATAACCAACCCCGGCAACAAGACCATCTATCGTTTCTATGACAAAGAAACCGGCAAGATCCGCGCCGACCTGATCTGCCTGGCAGAGGAAAAATTCGATCCGGACAAGGACCTGATCATCTTCGATCCCCATGCCACCTGGAAGAAAACCAAGCTCAAAGGCGGAACCTATACCATCCGCGAACTGCTCGTCCCCGTCTTCCACAACGGCATCTGCTGCTATCAGTCTCCTTCCGTTATGGAGATTCAGAAGATCTGCAATCAGGAGAAGGATACCCTCTGGGAAGAGACCAAGCGTCTCTACAATCCGCACCAGGTCTACGTTGACCTCTCCCAGAAGCTCTATGAAATGAAGCAGGCGCTCTTCGAAGAAATGAGCCTCAAGGAACTGAATTCCTGATTTCCTACGGATTTCGTATAACAATAAACAGGCAGGTCTGTTGGCTGCCTGTACACATTAAAAAGAGGATGTGAAGAAAAACTTTATCGTTTTTTCACATCCTCTTTTTTAGCTAAGAAAAGTTAAAGGAAGGTAACCCGCCATTATGACCTTATAGTTTAAAAATATCCGTGGCGGTCGCTTCTATAACCGCTTCAAAGAGCATACTCGCCTTTCCTGCATCCGCGCGGATTTCTCTGACCTTCAGGTCTACCGACGGCTGTCCGGACGCCCCCTGTTTTCTGGCCTTTTCCAGGACTTTCTCTCTGGCGTAATCCAATCCGAATTCTTTTGCCCTTTCATAGTCCTCGAAGAGATGCTTTCCCTGCTCGTCAAATACAGAGAAACCTTCCAGTTCCGCTCCCTGGTATTCTGCTTTCACATGGACTTCCAGTCTGGTGATGATCTGGCTGGCAATCGCGCCGAGGGCATTGGCGACCGGAGAATTCTCGCGGATAATGGCGCGCGTTCCCAGCATCTTTGCGACTTTTTCCAGGAAAATATGAGTCGGAGCGCCTACACCCACCAGCGGGATACGGGTCATGAGGCCGAAGCCTGCCCAGTCCGGTTCTTTTCCCGCCAGGGCAGCGCAGGATTCCTCATACATATGATCGATCAGTTTTGTGATATCGCTTCCATCCAGCATGCGGCGTTCGGACGGATATTTCTGTTCCAGCAGGATCCCTGCGATGCCATGATACATTTTTCGCATGACCATATCGTATACCGCGTCCGGTATCTCCTCTGCAGATTCCGCTACGTTCTCTGCAAGGAAACGGATGGCATACTCTGCCGCTTCTGTAGAATAGCCTGCAAAATCGCCCTTCATGATCATGACGTCCGTCGGAGTCAAGCCGCTCCTTATGATCAGGCCTTCATCTTCCAGCCTGCCCGGATTCAAATGGTAGATATCGGTTCCCAGAACTTCAGCCATCTGACTCATCTGCAGAGGTCCCTGATCGAGGGCATGATACATCTTCCGTTCCTGATCGGTATAGACTTCCTCCTCTTCCATCGGCCTCTGCTGTACGAAGAACTCATGCAGCATGCGGGTATGGCGGCGGTGGGAAGCTGCAAGCTCCGCGAGCCTTGCGGTAACGTCCGGGAAACGATCTGCCAGGAGGGAAATCGGAAGCACCCGTCTGCCATCCAGGAAAAGTTTTTCTCCGGAAAAGCGAACTGCGGAATCTCCACCCAAGAGGAAAGTATGAACAAAAAGTCCTCTTACGGTTGTCTTCCAGCGTCCGATCTGAATACCATTCTCTGCGGAGATCGGGTTTCCGTGCCGGATTGCCGAAATATCCGTTGTCGTTCCGCCCATATCGACGATGATGGCATCCTCTTCCCCCGCAAGAACGCTGCCGCCTATGGTAGATGCCGCCGGTCCGGAAAGCAGGGTTTCCACCGGATATTCCCTGGCCATGGCCTCCGTCATAAGGCTGCCGTCGCTGCGGACGATAGCAACCGGAATGTCCAGATTTCTGGCTTTCTGGACATCTTTTACTGCTGCCAGGAAATCCTCAATGATCGGAATCAGTCTGGCATTCAAAAGGGTACCTGCCCCGCGTTTCAGAACGTCGGTCTCATTAAACATTTCACTTGCGCAGGTAACCGGGATACCCAGCTTGTCCCGCAGGATTTTTTTTGCAGTCCGCTCAAGCTTTGCATTGTCCATGTTGGGAAAAACCTGCGTAATTCCGACCGCTCTGCAGTCACCGAACCAGTCCTCTGCATGCTCTTCCAGATACGTCCAGTCCGGCGGAGTCGGATTCTCTCCGAATCCTTCCGGTTCTCCGTCCAGAAAAACAATCTGGTCCAGATCATACAGGCCATAGGATGCATACACCCTCTTCAGGTCCAGCATCTTGTCCGGCTTCATGCCGATCATGAGTGCCTTTGCCCGGCTTCCGGTATCTTCCAGAGCGGCGTTTGTGGCAAGCGTGGTCGAAAGTGCCATCATTTCCGCCTTCTGTACCATATCAGCAGCACATTTATCCAGTGCATTTGCAATGCCGATTTCCAGGTTTTCCTTGGTAGTCAGCGCCTTGGCGCTGGATAAAACCCTTCGGCGTTCCGTATCATAAATAACCGCGTCCGTATAAGTACCGCCGGTGTCAATTCCGATTCCAATCATATAAAACCCCCATTCTCTGTTTGTTCTTTAAAAGCAGACTTGTGGCCAAGTCTGTTCGGCTCGCTGCTCGCGTAACTAAGAAAAGGAAGTGATAACCCTTACAGAAAGGTTACCACTTCCTCAATCCTGTTTGCATTGCAATTGCTACACTTTTTTATCTATTCAGCACAGAAAATGATTTATATGCAATAGGATGATACCCTATTGTTCTGCGCTTCTCTTTTCAAAATATTTGTGTACTGTTTTCAAATGGTCTGTTTTTAAATGATCAATCAAGGTCTTCCATCTGTTTATTGGCCGCTTCGTCTTCGGTTTTTGTCGTCTTCTTTTTCATAATAGCAAGGATTGCTATGATCATGACAATTCCGCAGGGAAGGGAAATCCATGCGCTCTTCGTAAAGCCTGCGATAATATAGGTCACAAAGGATACCGCCGCACAGGTCATAGCGTAGGGAAGCTGGGTCGATACATGGTTCAGATGGTTGCACTGGGCGCCGGCACTGGACATAATGGTCGTATCCGAAATGGGGGAACAATGGTCACCGCACACAGCTCCTGCCATGCAGGCAGACATGGAAATGATCATCATGCGATAGTCGCCATTTTCGAAAATATGGACGACAATCGGAATCAGAATGCCGAAGGTACCCCAGGAGGTTCCGGTCGCAAAGCTTAAGAATACGCCGATCAGGAAGATGATAGCCGGCAGGAAATTCATGAAGCTTCCAGCGGAATGCTGAACCAGTCCCGCAACGAACTCCTTTGCTCCCAGACTGTCTGTCATGGCTTTCAGGCTCCAGGCAAAAATCAGGATCAGAATCGCCGGTACCATGGCCTTGAAGCCGTCCGGAAGAGAATCCATGCATTCCTTGAAGGAAAGGACTCTGCGGATCAGATAAAGAATAATCGTTACAACAAGCGCAAAGAAGGATCCCAGCGCAAGTCCGACCGAGGCATCGCTTCCTGCAAAAGCATCAATGAAATTGGTACCTGAGAAGAAGCCGCCGGAATAAATCATTCCAATGACACAGAAAATGACCAAAGAGATAACGGGGATGACCAGGTCAAAAACCGTTCCCCTGCTGCTGATCTTCTCCTCTGAGGCATTGGCGTAAGGACGGTCCGGTGTTGTATAGAGATCTCCCTTTTGAGCGTTTTTCTCATGAATCGCCATGAGACCGTAATCCGCCTTCATGAATACGATGGCAAACATCATGACGATAGTAAGCAATGCATAGAAATTGAAGGGAATGGTCTGTACGAAAAGGGCGATTCCGTTCTCCCCTTCTACGAAACCGGATACCGCAGCCGCCCAGGATGAAATCGGGGCGATAATGCAGACAGGGGCTGCCGTAGCATCGATCAGATAGGCAAGTTTGGCGCGGGACACCTGATGCTTATCGGTCACAGGCCGCATGACAGATCCAACGGTCAGGCAGTTGAAATAGTCGTCTATGAAAATCAGGATTCCGAGTATGATTGTCGCACACTGTGCACCCACGCGGGTCTTGATATGTTCGGAAGCCCACTGGCCAAACGCAGCTGAGCCGCCCGCCTTGTTCATCAAGGCTACCATCATTCCCAGCATAACCAGGAAGATCAGAATACCGACGTTATAGGAATCGGTCAGAACGGCAAGGATACCATCGTTAAATACATGCAGGACCGTCCCTTCGAAACCGAAGCCCGAATAAAGCAGGGCACCCGCAATAATTCCCAGCAGCAGGGAACTGTAAACTTCTTTTGTCACTAAAGCCAGAATAATGGCGATCAGCGGCGGGACCAGCGCCCAGAAGGTCTGCTGAACGCTTTCCGCTGTTGTTGCTGCAGCGGCAATAATCAGAATGACAGCCATGACAGCAATGATGACCGTATTCCGGATTGCCGTAGATTTTGATTTTTTATTCATCTGTTTTTCCTCATCCATCCCACATGTTTGTTTCGGATTGACTCTGCGGAAGCTGTTTTATTCATTGCAGCTGTCCCCTGTGCAATCCGTTTTCCGGTTTTTTCAACCTCGCGTTTCATAATATCATAGATCCGGAAATCTTTGAATAATAGTTTCATTTACAGAGCTGATGAAGGATTGGAAAATGACCGGGCGGTTCCTGCCGACCGTAAAAGAGAGGGCCTTCACCCGAAGGTCCTCCCTTTTGTTTTTTTATTTATTTGCCGGCATCCTGCGCCTTCATCTTTTCAAGCTCGCGTTTGCTGTACATGAAATCCGGCAGTCTTCTGCCCTCTTTCTGCCATGCGTGGTATTCTGCGGTAGCCGCGAACATAACGTCGCCGGCAGAATTGATCATGGTTTCGACGGAATCCTGAATAACGCCGATGATGAAACCGACGCCGACGACCTGCATGGCGATATCATTAGAGATCCCAAATAAGGAGCAGGCCATGGGAATCAGAAGCAGTGATCCGCCTGCTACGCCGGAAGCTCCGCAGGCGCCAAGCGTCGACAGGATAGACAGAATGATTGCAGTCGGAATATCGACGCGAACGCCAAGGGTATTGGCTGCTGCCAGTGTCATAACGGTTATGGTGATTGCGGCGCCGTCCATGTTAATCGTCGCGCCGAGCGGAATCGATACGGAATACATATCCTTGTCCAGACCCAGTTTTTCACAGAGTGCCATATTAACCGGGATATTGGCGGCGGAGCTTCTGGTAAAGAAGGCGGTAACGCCGCTCTCTCTCAGGCAGCGAAATACAAGCGGATAAGGATTTCTCCTGAGGGTCAGGAAGGCAATCAGGGGATCGACAACAAGCGCGACTGTCAACATGCACCCAACCAGAAGCAGGACTAGTTTTCCGTACTTGGTGAATACCTCAAGGCCATTCGCTGAAACCGTATTGAAGACGAGACCCATGATTCCGAAAGGTGCCAGATTAATAATCCAGCGTACAATGGTGGATACGCCGTCGGCAACACTTGCCATAAATTTCTTGCCTTCCGCGTTGGCGGCTTTTTTCATAGCAAGTCCGAACAGGACCGCCCAGAAGAGAATGCCGATATAATTGGCATTTGTCAGAGAATCAAAGGGATTGGCTACCAGATTCAGGACAAGATTGCTTAATACTTCCGCGATACCCTGCGGCGGCGTGGCGTCTGTAACCTGATCGGCGAATACAATAGTCTGCGGAAAAGTATAGCTTCCGACAACCGCTACAATTGCTGCCATAAAGGTACTGATCATGTAAAGAAAAATAACCCAGGCGAACTTGCGGTCCAGTTTCCCGGTTCCCTGTGCCAGGGCACTGGAAACCAGCACAAAGACCAGCACCGGCGCAACTGCCTTCAATGCGCCTACGAACAGATTACCCAGGTTCACGATCCAGGTCGCGCCAGGCACCAGAAGCGCCAGAATAATACCTGCGATAATACCAATGACGATTCTTAAGATAAGACTTGTATCATTATATTTTTTTACAAGTCTCTTTAAGAAAGAAGCCTTTTCCATTTTGTTCTCCTCTCACGTACAATTATTCGTGTCATACACACATTTCCTATCTTAACATCTGCGGTCACCGCTGCATAGTCTTGAATTTATAGAAATTTTACAATTTGCAGACGAATAAACTCTTATTAATGCTGCCATGTTATTTTGTTTCCTACCTGCGATATGGCATTATTTTGTTTCCTGCCTGCGATATGGCATTATTTTGTTTCCTGCCTGCGATATGGCAAGTTGTAAAAGATCAGTGTATGATAATAAGAAAAAAAGCAGAGGTATTTCATTATGAATGCTCGTGTACTGTCACTTTTGATTGGCTATATATTTGGAAATTTTCTGACTGCTTATTTCGTCGTTGGAAAAATTACCGGAAGAAGTCCTTTTGAATATGGTTCCGGCAATCCCGGTATGGCCAATGTCATGGCAAATGAAGGGAAGGGCTTGGGACTCATGGTCCTGGCAGGAGACATTCTCAAGACGGTCCTGGCCTGCATCCTGTCCGCAATATTTTTCCTGAACGCAGTTGGCCGAATCTGCATCCTTTATGCAGGTCTGGGCGTTACCCTTGGCCATAACTTTCCCATCTGGCACAGCCTCAAAGGAGGCAAAGGCGTTGCAACGACCTGTTCAGCAATTGTACTCTTCTCTCCCAACTTCGGAATGCTGGCCAATATCATAGGAGGGCTGGTGGTTCTCTTCACCGGCTGGCTGCCCCTGGCAGGAGTCGTCATTCCTCTAGTCTACGTCTTCCCTGCCTTCTATTTCTACGGTACAGAGGCCGGAATCCTTTCGCTGATTCTGCTGGGGCTTATGATCTGGGCGCACCACCACGGACTACTGCGCATCATCCACGGCCAGGAGAAAAAAATCAAACTTTTCTAAAGCTCACCGGAGGAACCGTCCCCATGGCTGACCCATGACCGACAAAAACTGCCGTACCCGGTATGGAATCCATAACCGGAATACGGCAGTTTCTGTTTGAAGGAGTTCATTTAGTGTGATGGGTTTTGATGGTGCCTTTGGTGGTGGCTGAAGTTAGTCTTGCTTAACTTCTGTTATTAATATACACAGCAAGTCCTTCTTTGTCAACATGAAATTGTATTATTTTAGTCGGATTTTTTCAAAAAAAGGCGGGACTGCCGCAGCAGGCCCGCCTTTTTTGTAGATGTTCTTTAATGATTACTGGAAGTGTGTAACCAGTGTAACGATACGAAGAGCGAAGAGAACGAAGATGACCCACATTACCGGGCTGATGTCTTTTGCTTTCTTCTCAAATACTTTGACGATAACCCAGCTCATGATAGCAAACATAATGCCGTTTGCGATGGAGTAGGTCAAAGGCATCATCAGGACAGCCAGATAAGCGCCAACCACGTCCGCGGCATCTCCGTCATATTTGATCTTGGCAGCGCTGGAGAACATCAGCATGCCGACATAGATCAGAGCCGGAGCAGTTGCAAATCCCGGGATTGCCAGGAAGATGGGGCTCAGAACCAGAGATACAAGGAACAGGCATCCGGTCGTAAATGCGGTAAGACCGGTTTTGCCGCCTGCTGCAACACCTGCGGAAGACTCTACGAAGGAAGTGATGGTAGAAGTACCAAGGCATGCACCTGCTACGGTACCGACAGCGTCAGCCATCAGGATCTTGCCTGCTCTCGGAAGCGTTCCGTCCTCTGCTAAGAGTCCCGCCTTGTCTGCAACGCCGACAACCGTTCCGACGGTATCGAACAGATCTACGAACAGGAAGCTGAACATGATTGCGATGAACTGGATCAGGTGGCTGCCTGCCCATGCGAAGTTAAACTTGAAGGCGGTATTTGCCAGTCCGGACAGGTGAAGTCCGCCGGAGAAATCCGGGAAGAGGCTTGCCGCGCCGGCTTCAAGGTCTACGACATACCAGCCGCCTGCCTGTGCGATCATACCAAGGATCCAGGTAACCAGGATACCAATCAGAACAGATCCTTTGACATTATAGTGAGCAAGAATAACGATAACCAGAAGACCGATCAGGGCCAGCGCAACCTGCGGTGTACTGAAATCACCCAGCGCGATCAGCGTAGAGCTGTCAGCAACCGTAATACCGGCTCCCTTAAGACCGATCAGAGCGATGAACAATCCAATACCGGTTGTAATACCGTATTTCAGGTTCTGCGGAATTCCGTTGATGATAGCTTCCCTTGCCTTGAAAGCAGAAAGGATAATGAAAATAATACCTTCTACAAAGACAGCTGTCAGGGCTACGGTGAAAGCATTTTCTTCGCCGCCCAGTTCACCAAGGCAGACAGTAAAGGCAAAGTATGCATTCAGTCCCATTCCTGCGGAAAGAGCGATCGGGTAGTTTGCCAGGAAGGCCATGATAAACGTAGCGATTGCGGACGCAAGAGCTGTCGCGACGAATACGCCATTGGCATCCATGACCTGTCCCAGAATACTGGGGTTGACAGCCAGGATGTAAGCCATAGCCAGGAAGGTTGTAATTCCGGCAATAACTTCCGTCCTCACGTCCGTGTGGTGCTCATTGAGTTTAAAAATTTTCTCGAGCATGGTTTGTGATTCCTCCTCATTAAACAGTTGTAAAAAATGTTTCAGAGCATATCATTCCGCAATTTTTTCTTAAACTGTCCCTGTAGACGGTCCTTGAAAAAACATAAAGTGCAGAATAATATGCTCCAATTATAAAATATTTCTAAACAGTATTCTATATGTAAAATGTCAAACTTTTAAATGTAAAGCAATGCTGTTTGCGGTCAATTTTTATCCATTTTTCACTTTTATATAATATTTTCTTACCGGACACTTGGAAAACAGCAAACAACGTAAAAAACTCCAGAACCTTTGTTCAAATGCAGACATTTCTTCTCTAATGCAGGCATTTCCACCAAAATACAGGCTTTCTCCTCTAATACAGGCATTTCCTTTCAAAGAGCAGGCATTTTATCTCATTCGTTCTTCACTGTTTTTCCGAAACCTGATTTCTTATTTTCAGAGCGACGTCCGGATAATTGGTAATAACCGCTTCCAGATCCTCACGGATGAACTGCTCCATCCATTCCTCTTTATTTACAGTCCAGACACGGATCTTCAGCCCGCTCTCCTTGTAACGTTTGAGGAAGTCAGACATGAGCAGGTGGTAGACCGCCGGATGGAGAGCTTCGACGCCGCCTTCTTTCGCGTACTTTTCCACGTCGATGATGACGTCGCTGTAGAGATAGCCCGTTTCCGCCTGCGGATCCAGTTTTTTCAGCTTCTGGATGCTGTAATGATTAAAGGAAGAATAAACGACGCGGTCCTTCATGCCGCATTTTTCCACGATATCAATCGTCTTCTGCTCAATATCAGGGTACCAGATAATTCCGGTCTTCATTTCGATATTAACTGACAGTCCCGTCGGCTCCAGCAGGTTCAGGACTTCCTCCAGGGTCGGGATCCGGACAAGGGGATACTTTGGATTATGATTATTAAAATTAAAGCTTTTCAGCTCATCAAGAGTATAATCGCACACCAGTCCCTTATGATCGCTGGTCCGGTCAATTTTCTCATCGTGGCATACTACGACCTGACCGTCTTTGGTAAGCTGAACGTCCAGTTCTACACCATCCGCTCCCATATCCGCTGCCAGCTTGAAAGCTTCCAATGTATTTTCAGGTGCATAGCCGCTGGCTCCTCTGTGGGCAAAAATTTTTGTCATAATATCCTCCATTTTTCCTGTTTTTTTAGATTACAAGATGCTGAAAATCTTTATAATAAGAAGTATAGATGACATGCCGGATCAGAATGCGGGCTTCTTTCCTGTCCGCTGGTTTTTCATCGGCAATGCCATTCATTACTATAGACCTTTTACGTATCCCATGCCAGCATCTCCTTGTATTTCAGGTAAAGTCGAAGAAAAGTTTATGAAAAAAAGCGCCCCCTTCCATCAAGTCTGTTCTTCCCTATTAGCAGTTTTTACAGCCGCAAGTCTGCTTTTCACAGGATGTTCTTCCAATTCGCACGGTTCCGCCGGGTCCGCTTCAGCAGATGCCGCATCCACAGTGTCATCTGCAGCTTCCGTATCCGCAGAATCCATGTCCGGTGAATCTGATTCGTCTGCACCGCAGGCATCTGAGTCTTTGAATGCAGACTCTCTGCTCTCCGACACATCCTCCTCTGCAGAATCCACCGGTTCCGCCTCTTCTTCCGATAAAACTTCCTACAGCAAGGTCTACGCAGACCTCATCAATTCCGGCAGCTGGGACAACGGCGGCCTTCACTATTACCAATATGACGTGAACATCACCAACCGCAGCGATGCAGATATTTCAGACTGGAATCTGGAAATCACCATACCGTCCGGCACTGAAATCGACCAGAGCTGGAACTGCACGCCGCAAATCAAGGATACGGTCCTCTCTCTGACCGGTCCGGACTATGCAAAAACCATTTCCCCCGGATCATCTTCCCAGGGAATCGGTCTCATTTTAAAAACCTCTTCCACCGATAAATTGACAGCATACAAACTGACTTATCAGCAGAACGGCGAAACCTTCACCGTCACAGAAGAAGAACGTCCGACGCCGGAACAGCTTTCCGCCGCGGCAAAGGAAAAAGCAGAAAAGGTATCCTCCGGCTCTGCAAAAGTAGAAACGCAGGTTCCCTCAGCCAAAGCAGGTTCCATTTCTCCCCTTCATGTGGAAGGAAGCCAGCTGACTGATCAGGATGGAAATGCCGTCCGCCTCCAGGGTGTCAGCACCCATGGGCTCCAGTGGTTTCCCCAGTTTGTCAATAAAGATGCCTTCAAAACCCTCCGTGACGACTGGCACGCCAACGTGGTCCGTCTGGCTATGTACACCGCTGAAGGCGGCTGCTGTGAAACGGACGATGCAGGACGCGAAGACTTCAAAGACCTGATTGATGCCGGCGTTAAGGCAGCGACTGACCTTGGTATGTACGTCATCATCGACTGGCACATCCTGCATGATAACAGCCCATCCATGCATCAGGACATGGCTGCGGAGTTTTTTGCAGAAGAATCGAAGAAATACGCGGATTATCCCAATGTCATTTATGAGATCTGCAATGAACCGAACGGTTCAGACTGGAAGAGCGATATCAAGCCCTACGCTGAGACGATCATCCCGATCATCCGGAAGAATGCACCGGACTCTGTCATTATCGTCGGCACCAATACCTGGAGCCAGGACCTGCAGGATCCGGCAGCGGATCCTCTCGAATTCGATAACATCATGTACGCCCTGCATTTTTACGCAGGTACCCACAAGGATGACCTTAGAAAAAAAGCCGAAGCCGCGCTGGACTCCGGTCTTCCGGTCTTCATATCCGAAAGCAGCATCACCGATGCCTCCGGAAACGGCGGCATCGATTACGACTCCGCGGAAGCCTGGAAAAAACTCATCACTGACCGCGGGCTCTCCTACATCGAATGGAGCCTGGCCAACAAAGATGAAAGCTCCGCCATTCTCAAAGCCTCCTGTACGAAGACCTCCGGATGGACGGAAGAGGATCTGTCAGAGACGGCGCTGTGGTACCGCGAGATGATGCGGAATATGAGATAAAATGTGGACGCTTCGATTTGAACAGGGGCTCGCTCTGGCGCTCTCGCTCAGTTACGCCTCGCAGCGGTACTAAGGTTGCA
>JAXJVN010000060.1:0-3037 GCA_036308545.1 Eubacterium sp.
ATTTTTACCCGGGTCTATATAGAAAAATTGTCTCGAGCGACCCATGAGAATTAAAGTTTCGGGATGCGAAATGCGTCAGGCAGCGACCGCACCCCTCCGCCAGTGAAATCGAATCGTAGCGTAGCATTTCATTAAATATAAGTTGTGAGAGGTTCTCAAAATGAAAAATGTACATTATATCCCTGATCAGGGAGAGTTAGATCATCTGCTTGCATGCGGGAAATACAAGCGGATTCCTCTGGCAAGGGAAATTTATGAGGACGCTTTTACCCCGGTTGAGGTTGTGCGTATCCTGCGGAATGCCAGCCGTCACTGCTTCCTATTTGAGAGTGCAGAACGGGAGGAGCGCTGGGGACGTTATTCTTTCCTGGGCTTTCAGCCGGACCTTGACCTGACTTGTACAGACGGCCATCTTGTGCTTTCCCAAGAGACGGAGGAAGGGGAGAAAACAGTCGAGGAGAAACAGGTTGAACACCCGGGAGATGCCATACGGCAGCTGATCTGTCAGTATAACAGTCCGGTCGTGAAGGGGCTTCCGCCTTTTACCGGCGGTCTGGTTGGCTATTTTTCCTATGATTACATCAAATATGCCGAGCCCAATCTGAATCTGTCTGCTCAGGGCAACGGGGATTTCCTGGACGTCGACCTCATGCTCTTTAATGACATTATCGCTTTTGATAATTACAGACAGAAGATTTATGTCATCAGCGGCATCCTTGATGGTGACGTAGATAAAGCTAAGACCAGGATTGACGACATCGTAGAGCTTCTTCGGAAAGGAGCGAAAAATTATTTTCCGCCTCTTTCTCTGGAGTCCGAGATTACGCCTTTTAAGAACGAAGAACAGTTCGTTGATATGGTCAATAAGGCAAAAAACTACATCCGCGAAGGAGACATTTTCCAGGTTGTCCTGTCCAATCCCATGACCGCAAAGGCATCCGGCTCTTTGTTTGATACCTACCGTGTTCTGCGTGCAACCAACCCTTCGCCCTACATGATCTACATGTCATCAGAGAATATAGAAGTGGCAGCATCTTCTCCGGAAACTCTGGCACGCTTTTCCATTGGCGACGGACGAAAGGTATTCACTTTCCCATTAGCCGGAACCAGGCCGAGGGGAAAAACGCCGGAAGAGGATAAGGAAGTGGAAAAAGGACTGCTCGCGGATGATAAGGAACTGGCTGAGCATAACATGCTGGTCGATCTCGGACGGAATGACATCGGACGCATTTCTGAGATTGGAACGGTAAAAGTGGAAAAATACATGGAGATTGAACGTTTTTCTCACGTCATGCATATCGGCTCTACGGTGACAGGACGATTAAGAGAAAATCTGGACGCTGTATCCTGCGTTGATTCCATCCTGCCTGCAGGAACTCTCTCCGGGGCGCCAAAATTCCGTGCCTGCCAGATCATCGAAGAACTGGAAGGACGCAAACGCGGACTTTACGGAGGCGCAATCGGCTATATCGATTTTTCCGGAAACCTCGACGTCTGCATAGCCATCCGCCTTGTTTATAAGAAAAACGGCCAGATCACCATACAGTCCGGTGCCGGAATCGTGGCGGACTCCGATCCCCTGAAGGAAGAGCAGGAGTGCCGCAACAAAGCCGCAGCTGTTGTAGAGGCGGTTAAGGCTGCCGAAGGCGGACTCGAGTGAGACTTTTTTTCCTATCGAATAGGACGGGCATAAGAAATACACGGCCTGGCATAGCAAAGACTGACGAGGAGAATCAAATATGATTGTTTTGATCGATAATTATGACAGCTTTACTTATAATCTCTACCAGCTTGTCGGATCCATCAATCCGAATGTAAAAGTTTTTCGCAACGATGCACTGACCGTACAGGAACTGGATGAAATGAAACCGGACGCCATTATCCTTTCTCCCGGACCAGGGCGCCCTTCTGAAGCGGGTATATGCGAGGATGTCGTAAAAAAACTGAAAGGGAAGTATCCTATCCTGGGCGTCTGCCTCGGTCATCAGGCTATCTGCGAAGCCTGTGGGGGAAAAATCATCTATGCATCTGAACTGATGCATGGCAAACGCAGAAAGATGATCCGCAAAGGAGAATCAGTATTATTGAAAGGTCTTCCGGATGTCTTTCCGGCAGCTCGCTATCATTCTCTGGCAGCAGATCCAGAAACTATGCCGGCGGAGCTTGCGGTTACAGCAGTATCCGAAGCCGGAGAGGTAATGGCTGTAGAAAATGCGGAGGAGAAGCTTTTCGGCCTTCAGTTTCATCCGGAATCTATTATGACAGACGACGGCGCAGAAATTATGCGAAACTTTCTGACATGCTGAAGTGAAAGAAGCAGGTAGGATTTTATGATTACAGTAAAATATATAGGTGAAGCGGATTACGGCTGTGAAGAGCAGCCGGAGAACGCATCTGAGATGTGCCTTGCAGTTCTTGAGAAAAACGGAGAAGTAATCCGTCTGGAATTGCCGGGAACAAAGGTAGACAGTATGGGACTGAAAGAAGGCATGGAACTCTCAGAAGAACAGATGCAGGACCTGGAGAAATAATTTCCTGTTTACAAGAAAATTCTTATCGCATAAGATGATAGATGGAATTAACCGGAGCATGTATGGCGGGAAAAATTAACCGGAGCATGCATATCCCGGAAAAAACAGTAACATGGGAGATAAGAAAATGGGACTTAATTCAGTAGATGCAGAGGATGATCCGTTTGCATATCGTTATGATACGCAGCTTCTGATTGACAGAAGAGACGAAGACCTGGATGAGGACGAAATCTCGGATTATATTACGGAACACTTCGAAGGCAACAGCTTGATCGCTGCAGGTGACGAGGACCTGGTAAAGATTCATTTCCATACAAATGAACCTTGGAAGATTCTGGAATACTGCGCGTCGGTTGGAGAAATCTTCGACATCGTTGTAGAAGATATGATCCGCCAGGCGAACGGCAAGAAGGGCTGATCATCAAGGCGGATTGCTGAAGCTGGCTGCCTGGGATGATTATTAGGGATGATTTTAGGCGGTTTGTCAGAAGTAAAAAGAATAACAG